>JAYUAG010000105.1:0-13214 GCA_043741475.1 Thermoflexaceae bacterium
CCAGCCAGAGCCCCGAGATCGCCCGCCGAATCTCCCACGTGTGATAGCGCAGGTGGCAGATAGAACGGCGCATGACCTTGCGCACGGACCACTCTTCGAACGCTTGCAGAGGCGAGGTGTCGCGGCGCACGCGTAGTGCCGGGGGCACGCCGCAGATCGCCTCCTGGAGGGTGTGATGGGCGTCCCGCAGGTCGCGCAGACGGTCAGCGCGTTCGTCGCGCGGGGGGTCCTTCCCAATCAGCTGCATGGCGAACCAGCGTTCAGTCGCTGCGGCGTGGGCCGCGAGCGACGCGATCGTGCGGCCTTTCACGTCCAGCTCGTGCTCGAGCAGTCGCTGGGGCAGGGTCTGGAGCACTTCGCGAAGATCGTCGGAAGCAAGGTCATGGGCGCTGGCCCAGGCGGGGAACTCGCGGGGCGAGGCAGGCTCGCCGTCGTTCAGGAAGAACGCCCCGCCGTCACCCGAGCGGAGGTCGGCGCCCGCATCGAACACCTGCGCGATCGTCAGGTGCTCGGCGTCGAGCACGAGCCGGTCGGCGCTACGGTTATGTGACCACGCCGAATACTCGAGGATTGCGAGCCCCATCCGATCGATCGGGTCAGAGCCCGGCGGAATGAGTGCGTAGCAGCCGGGCATCTCGAAGCACCAGCCAGCCGCATACCCATCCGCTCCGCGCTCGATGCCCATTGTTAGCGTGTCTGTGCCCTTCATCGCCGCGAAGCGTCCGGCGTCCGGGGCTGCGGGTCAACCTCCGGGCTCCGGGCCGGCCTTTCACGGCCGCTTAACGGGGCCGGACGGTAGTCTGGGTGGGATGCGCCGTCTCTTCGCCGCCTTTGCGCTCCTCGTCGTCCTTGGCGTGGTCGCCGCCTGTTCGGACAAAGAACAAGCCCCGGCCCCGGTGCGGGCGACATCCACAACGCAGGAAGCGTCGGTCACCACGCCGGCCGGCCCGTCAAGCGGCGTCCCCACGCGAACTTCGCCGTCGCCCACGACCACCCAGCCCACGATCGGGCCGGCCGAGTTCCAGGGATCGCGCGCCATGGAGCACATCCGTCAGCTCACGGTCGCGATCGGCCCTCGCGTCAGCGGCTCCGAGGGCGAACGCCGCGGCGCCGAGTACATCCGCGCCCAGTTCGCCGCCAGCGGCTACGTGGTCGAAGTCGTCGAGTTCACCTTCGATGGCGACCCGTTCCGGGCGGCGACCGTGGCGGCCGGCGGGAAGACGTACGACGCCCTCGGCATGAGCGGCGGCGAAGGCGGGATCGTGCGCGGCGGCGCAGTCTCCGTGGGTCTCGCGGATGCCGATGGCATCGCCGGACGCGACCTGACGGGCAAAGTCGCGATCGCCGACCGGGGCACGCTCCAGTTCCGGCAGAAGGCGGACAACGTACGCAAGGCTGGTGCGACCGCGTTGATCGTCGTGAACGACCGCGAGGGTGAACTCTCGGGCACGGTGGGCGCCGTGGGAATCGCCGTCGTGGGCGTGACGCGAGAGGCGGGCGTGCTCCTGCGGCAACTCAGCGCCGACGGTGGCGTCGTGTCAGTGACCGTCCCGACGGGGACACAGGCGAAGGGCCTGAACGTGGTCGCGAAGTCGACGGCGGCTGACGTGTGCCAAGTGGTGGTCGGTGGCCACCAGGACACGGTGCCCGGCTCCCCGGGGGCGCACGACAACGGCAGCGGCGCCGCGCAGGTGATCGAACTTGCGCGCGCTTTTGCTGCAGACGGACTCGACAAGGGCCTCTGTTTCGTCGCCTTCGGGGGCGAAGAGTCGGGCCTCCACGGGAGTGACGTGATCGCCCGCGACCTGAAAGCGAAGGGCCAGCTGCCGCGCGTGATGGTCAACATCGATGCCTCGGGCGTGGGCCGCACGGTCGAACTCATCGGTGACGGGGAGCTCACGCGGCAGGCGCTCGCAGTCGCCCAGCAGATGGGCATCGCCGCCGCGGTGACCGAACTTGGGGCGGGCTTCGGCAGCGACCACCAGAGCTTCAAGGCGGTTGGCGTCCCCGTGCTCTACTTCGCCTCCGACGAGCTGGGAAAGTTCCACACGCCGGGCGACACGATCGACACCATCAACCCGGACCTGGTCGAGGCTGGTGGCGACCTCCAATATGCGGTCATCAAGCAACTGCTGAAGCAGTTTGCTTCGCCATAGGAGCGGCACCTAGCATGAGGTTCGATATGCGTGTTACTAGCATAACTCAGCTGAGAGACGCTCCTGAAACGATCCAGGCTTCACTCCCCCTCGCCCGCGAAGTCGGGAGATGGGGTCGGGGGGTGAGGGCGCTTTTCTCAGCTCTGGTGCTCGGCGGCCTCGTGTTCCTCACGGCGGCCTGTGGCGGTGGCGACGGCTCGGCGGGCAAGGGCCCGCGCATCACGGACCCGAAGCTAGTGGCGACATCGACGCCGATCAAGGACCCGCTGACATTCAAGATCAAGAACGACGTCATCTCCGTCGAGGGCACGTCCGGCACGGTCAAGGCGGGCACGCCTCCGGCGACCCAGCCGCGAAGCTACACCGTGAAGCCCGGCGACACCTGCGCGGCCATCGCCTCCGAGTTCGGCATCAGCGTCGAGCAACTGCGGAACGCCAACCGGAGCATCAACACCGAGTGTTCTAACCTTGGCGCCGGCGAGGTGCTGCGCATCCCCGTGGTGGCCACGCCGACGTCCTCGGGCGGGCCGTCATCCGGCACGCCGCGGGCGGGGACGAAGGAGTACAAGGTCGTGTCGGGCGACACCTGCCAGTCGATCGCGGACAAGCTGAAGGTCGACGTCAAGGAGCTGATCCGCATTAACAGCCTGGACGCGGCCTGCACCGGCCTCAAGATCGACCAGATACTGAGGCTGCCGTAGCTGCGGAGCGGCCGCCGCCGCTGTTATGCTGGCGGCATGGCTACTGCGCCCCGCTTGATTGTCGTTGACGACCGCCCCGCGGCGGTGCGTGCCCGGTTAACGGGTACGGGCATCGAGGTCTGGGAGGTCGTGCGCGCCTACCTCGAAATGGGCCGCGACCGCGTCAGACTGGCGGACGCCTACCATTGGATCGCGCCCGAAGTTCTGGACGAGGCTCTCGCCTATGCGGTTGCGAATGCTGAGGCGATCGGGGCTCGGGTAGCCGAGGAATATAAGATCGTGCTCCCCGGTGACCTGTCACCTCCACCCAGCTGGCCCTGATGCGCTTCTACCTGGATGACGCCGGGCTGCAAGGGGCCCCCGTAAGTTAGAGGTAGCCGTCGGCCACTGCGCCGACGGGGTGATCGCTCGCCGCCCGGCCGGGGCGACGCTCCGGCCACCCTCTGATTCCAGCGGCCACGGTGGGCCGCGGCTACCAGCGCGATGCGGAATCGGGTTAGGATGGCCTCATGACTTCCACCACCGTTGGCACGATCGAGACGCTCTGGCGCTACCCCGTGAAATCGATGCGAGGTGAAGCGCTCGACGAAGCCCAGGTAACCCTGCAAGGCCTCGCCTGCGACCGCACGTACGCGTTCGTGGACCGCGGTTCTCGGAGTTCGTTCCCGTGGCTCACGGGACGCCAGCTCCCATCCATGCTGGGTTGGCAGCCCGTCGTGGGCGAAGGCAAGCCGCCGGTCGTGTCTATAACGGCTCCATCGGGCGCGGTTAGGCCGGTCGACTCGGAGGAGCTGCTCGCCGAGCTGTCGGCCGGCGCGAAACGCGAACTCTTCCTCCTCTCCGACTACCGGGGCAGCTTCGATGTCGCCCCAATCACGCTCATCAGCACAGCGACAGTCAACGAGATCGGCCGCCGGAGTGGCACGCCGCCAGAACCGGCGCGGTTTCGTATGAACGTCTACGTCGAAACCGGCGGCGAGCCCTTCGCCGAGGACGCCTGGGTGGGGAAGACGCTCCGTCTCGGCGACACGGTGCGCGTTGCGGTCAATGAACGGGACGGCCGCTGCGTGATGACGACGCTGGACCCTGCTGGCGCCGGCGAGTCAGCCCCGGCGGTGCTGCGCGCGATCGCGGAGGCGAACCAGGCGAACGCCGGGGTGTACGGCGTCGTCCTTACGGCGGGCGTGGTGCGTCCGGGCGACCGGATCACGGTCGAGGACTAAGGCTGTTCACTTCCGCGGGCGCGACCACGGACTGAGTACGGGCTGGTCCTCGTCTTCGATCGCGGGGCTGGGGCCGGGGTCTTCCATAAGGGGCTCGGCCGCGCCGTTCGTAGCGGCGGGCTCCGGTTTGAGGGGCGCGAACTGCGACCGATCCGCTCCCACGAGAGACGAAAGGTGGGGCAGGTCGGCCCGTTCTGTCTGCTGGTCGTCGCCGACGAAGTGGGCTTCGAATGGGCTCCGCGCCTTCTCCTGAACGATCTTCCAGAGTTCGCCCTCGTGGTGCGGGACGAGGCGGCCGTCGGCGAGCTCCTCCACCCGGTCGGCCATGTCCATCACCAGGCGGTCATGGGTGCAGGTCACGACCGTGATGTCCTGTTCGCGCGAGAGGGCACGGAGGAGGCCGAAAACGATCCTCGCCGTCGTGGAGTCGAGTTCGCCCGTGGGCTCGTCCGCCAGGATCATCCGCGGCTCCGTCGCGATGGCGCGGGCGATGGCGACGCGCTGCTGTTCGCCGCCGGAGAGCTCGTACGGCCGGTGGTGGGCGCGGCGGTTGAGGCCCACGAGGTCGAGCGCGCTCTTCGCCATGCGCACGCGGTCACCGTGTTTGAAGCCGGCGATGCGAAGCGGCAGCTCGACGTTTTCCTGGGCCGATAGCAGCGGCAGGAGCCCGAAGGACTGGAAGATGAACCCCAGGTCGCGACGCCGCAGGAGGTTCAGCTCGCGTTCAGAGAGGTTATCGATGCGCTTGCCATCGAGGTAGATTTCACCGGTCGTCGGGCGGTCGAGCCCGGCGATAATGTTCAGGAGGGTGGTCTTGCCCGAGCCGGATCGCCCAATCAGCGCGACGAACTCGCGCGGCTTCACGGAGAGGTCGATGCCCTTGAGCGCCTCGACATCCTCCGAGCCGAGCTTGAAGATGCGCGATACCCCGCGTACTTCGATTGATGCAGCAGTCATCGTTCGTCCTCGGGGCGGTGGCGGCTCTCCGGGCGCACTTCCACGTGGCTCTCGTTCAAGTTGAGCTGTGCGCGCTCGCGGATGTGAAGCCGGTCCAGGAACTCACGCGGGATCTGGAGGCGGCCGGCCGCGTCGACGAGCACGTACTCGTCGTGCACTACTTCCGTGACGTTCCCGTTCTCGCGCACGCGCCGGAAGATTTCGGTGCTCGTACGGCCGTCGCGGATGGCGACGACGCGGTCCACCCGTCCCGCGATCGAGGGGTCATGGGTGACGATGATGATCGTCACGCCGAAGGTGCGGTTGAGTTCGCCGAAGAGCTCGAAGATCAGCGTCGCGCCCATCGTGTCGAGCTCACCCGTCGGTTCGTCGGCGAGGAGGAGCGGCGGGTTGTTGGCGAGCGCCACCGCGATCGAGACGCGCTGTTGCTCGCCGCCCGAGAGCATGTTGGGCTTGTGGTGGAGCCGGTGGCCGAGGTGGACGGCTTCGAGCAGCTCCACCGCGCGCTCGCGCGCTTTGGGCTTCGCGCTGCCCGCGAGGATCATCGGCACTTCGACGTTCTGAAGGGCGTCGAGATAAGGCACGAGGTTGCGGCCCGTTTGCTGCCAGACGAAGCCGACGTCGCGCCGGCGGTATTCCACCATCTCGCCGCTGGAGAGCGTGAGGAGGTCCCGGCCGCCGACGAAGGCGCGGCCGGCGCTGGGCTGATCAAGTCCGGCGAGGATGTTCAGCAGCGTGCTCTTGCCCGAGCCCGAGGCGCCCACGATCGCCATCAGTTCGCCGCGTCGCACCTTCAGGTCGAGCCCGCGCAAGGCGACCACTTCAAGGTCCGCGATCTTGTAAATCTTGAAGAGGTCTTCGCACAGGATATAGGGCTGCTCGTACGGCTCGCCCGTGATGCGGCCGTGCATCATCGCAGCCTGTTCGAGAGGCGAGGGCATCGTCATAGTTCACCCATGCGGAGCGCGCGGCTGACGGCCAGGCGCGAATAGAGCGCAACAAGCGTTACTACGGTCGCAGCGACAACGGTCCCAAGCAACAGATAGACCGTCAGGACGGCCTGCCAGCTGATGACCGACTGCAGTGGCGGCAGCGGAGAGCGGCCGCTCTCCGTGAGGCCCATGTACCCGATCATGAGGCGGCTGAGAGGGAAGCCGAGCAGCGTGCCTACGGCCACGCCCGCCACGACCACGAAGATTTGCTCGAAGCTCACGACCGCGAGGATCTGGCGGCCCGAGAGCCCCATCGTCCGCAAGATGGCGAATTCGAGCGACCGGGCCTGTGCGCCGAGACCGGAGTAGGTGACGAATCCGAGTGCGCTCACGAGCAGCACTCCCGCGAAGGCGATGAAGAGGATGCCTTCCCAGCTCGCGGCTACCAGCGGGTCGCTCGCCTGTTCGGCGAGGATCGCCTCGCGGTCGAAGATGCCTTCCACGGCGACGTTCTTCCCCTTGAGGAACTCCTTGGTGATCGGCGTTGCCGGCCGGTCGCCGAGCCAGGCCTCGTTCGCGTAGAAGTTCGAACCGGCGCCGGGGACCCTCGACGCGGCGCCCTGGAGCGCCTCGAAGTCCGCGACGAGCAGCCCCTCCTTCTTCTCCGGGTCATAGGTGGGGAAGAGGTCGAACGTCCCGGCGATGCGGACCGTCACATACTGGCTGTTGATAAAGACCGGGATCTCGTCGCCGACCTTCTTCGTGTTGCGTTCGAGGAACTTCTTATCGGCGAGCACAGGCAATGGCCGTGAATCGCGCAGCGTGCGGAAAGCCACCAGCGGCGAACCGCTTCGGCCGCGGATGAAGTTGACGCGAGCGACCGGGCCGCTGCGGCCGTTCTCCGCCTGGGCGCGAGCGAGGGCGCCGGGGTCGCCGACGGTGGTCACGCCCTTCACCAGTTCGTAGCGCGAGATATCGTCGAAGGGCTCGATGATCGTCCCGCCCTGGAGCGAGCCGCGGGACCAGCCCGCCGTGAACTGGGCGGTGGCCGGGAACGTCTGCAGGTCATCCAGGTACACGCTCACCTGCTGGGAGACCATCGGCGGCGTGCCCGGCGTCGCCACCCAGAAGGCTTCGAACACCCACTTCCGCTCCGCCGCGTTGGGCGTCGAACTGTTGGGACGGGTGTTCGTCGGGCGCGTCAGGTCGGCCACGTAGAAGAGCCACGTGTTCGGCGCCGGTTGCACGTTCTGTTCGAGGCCGACGCGGTACTCCCAGATGCTGCCGTCGGCGTCGCGCAGGCGGATGCCCATGGGCGTGACGTTCTGAGGAAGGGGGTTGAGCGCCCAGAACCCGAGGTAGCGGGCGTCGGGCGGCACCGCAATCGGCGGCGGCTCGGCAACGATGTTCTGTTCGAGCTTGCCCAGCAGCCCGGCGAAGCTCGGACCGGCGAAGTCTTCGCGCCAATACGGCACCGAACAGAAGCGCGGGGGGACGCCGAGCACCGTGAGGTTCTCGGACTTGAAGCGCTGCGGGCTGTAGTAGACGTTCGCGCGGATGACCGGGCAGAGGTCGGTGCTGCCGGTCGCGGTCGAAATCGCCGTCTTGAACGCCTCCACTGGGAGGGACGAAGGCGTGCGTATGTCTACGAGCCGCACTTCAGCGCCGGCCTTGTAGGCCGCGCGGTCTTCGTAGCCGCGCTCCAGCGTCGCCCGGAAGCCGGCCGCGAACATGCCCACGGCGGTCGCCAACAGAAGCAAGAGGATGAGACGGCTGTGTTGCAGCGGGCTGCGCGCCATGCGCATGAGCGACAGCGAGACCGTCGGCCCACTCAGAGCGCGCGTGCACCAGAGCACCAGTCGCAGCGACAGTGGGAATAAGCGCAGGAAGACGAGCGCCACCATGAGCATGAAGAGGGTGGGCGTCGCGAGCAGAATGGGGTCTGCAGAAAGGTCGCCGAAGAGGCCCTCAGTGACGAAGGAGCCCTGCTGCCGCAGCTGGTAGAAGGCGAAGCCGGCGATCACGACGAGCACGAGGTCCAGGTAGTAGCGGAGGAAGGCGGACTGGCGCGGCGGACGTGAGATCTGCTGTTTGTAGTTCGTGATGCTGAAGCGCGTGGCGCGGTAGGCGGGGAGGAGAAGCGCGGCCAGCGCCATCAGCCCGCCCGCGAGCGCGAGCGCGAACGAGAGCGGTGTCAGCGTGACCGTGAGCAGACTTCCTTCGCTCAGCTCTTTGAAGGGAGGAGTCAGGCCGAGGACGGCGATCGCGGCCCAGGCGAGCAGCGGGCCCAGGACCGTGGCGATGAAGGTGATGCCGAGCCCCTCGATCAGGAAGATCATCATTATCTGGATGGTGCCAGCGCCACGGCTCTTGAGGAGCGCGATCTCGCCGGTCTGCCGCTCCACGACCATGGTTGAGACCATGATCAGATAGAACAGCACGATGCCGACGATCTGGATCATCAGCGCGAAGAGCGGGACTCGTGTGAAGAAGAGCTTCTCACGGTAGTTCTTGATGACGCTGTCGAGCTGGCTATCGACGCCCGAGGTGGTGAGCCGGGCGCGGACATCGGCCTTCAATGCGCCCATGCTCCCTTCGACGCGGCGTGCGTTCGAGGCCTTGATGCTTTTGCGGTCGGTGAAGATGTATGTCTCGAGCGAGCCATCCATATCCGGCAGGTAGCCGCCTATCGTGTTCACGATGGCGCCTTCCGACGCCCAGAAAGGGAGGGTCTCCCACGTGCTGCCGGTCAGGGCGAAGCGGTCGGTGCGGCCGAACCAGTACTCCTCCGTGATGTCGTTCGGCTCGATGATGCCGACAATCTTGACGCGCACGGGGGCGGTCACCCGCCAGTGGGGATAGAGATCGAATTCGTCGCCGACCTTCACCGGCCGGCCCACCGGCGAGGCTGCGAGCACCTGCACGGCTTCGCGCCCGATCACGACTTCGACCAGCTCAGGGGGCGACTCCGCGGTGGCGAGCGAGGCGCGCTCGGGGAACTTCCCTTCGACGAGACGGACGTGCTGCTCGAGGCTGTCCACCCACTGGAAATGGGCGCGCAGACGGCGCTCGTCCTTGGAAACGGCTTCGCCCGGATTCGTCGGGAAGAACGTGGCCGAGCGGCCGTAGTGCACAATGCCGCGGCTGAAAGCGGGCGTGTGGCGCGCCACAAGTTCGTCCGTGGTTTTGCGCAGGGCGCCATATTCGATGGGGCCGTAGCGCTGGCTCGTGCTCTGGATACGGGTGTCGACGGCGAAGCGCTCCTGAGAGCGCAGCTGATAGGAGAGGCCAAGGTCGCGCACCGTATCGGAATAGAGGACGACGCATGCGAGCAGGGCCGAGCAGAGGACGGAGCCCACGGCCATGGCGAGGAAGAGGCGGCGATGGCCCAGGCTGCGCTGAGCCACCATGCGGACCACGGCGGCGAGGTTGCCCACTGCCCCTCCTGAATGCTGAAGACTACACGCTTAGCGTGGGGCGAACAAAGTCGGTCGCGCGCGCGCCCGGGGCACGGTAGGCTTTCGCGCGAGGGACACTTGGGGCAGCTTTTTCCGTTGGCACTCCGGCAAATGAACTCGACGCGAGGGCTCGTCGCGGTGCTCGCGCTGGGCATCGTGGTGGCCGCCGTCCTCCTCGCGAGCGCGCCGATCTACGCACGTTCGATGGCCGATTTAGGGCTTACCTACACGATCCAGACCGAACTTGCAGACAATTCCGCCAGCCGCGTCGGGGTATCGGGAGTGCCGCTCCAAACTGAGGAGGGGAAGGCGCTTCGGGCCACGGTGGAACAACGAATCACGGAGCGCATCGGCTGGTTCCGATCGGACCAATCACGGAGCGTGCGCCTCGGGCGTTTCCAGGTCGCGGCGCCGGGGAAGGACCTCCCCAGGCTACCCGTGCTCGCCGAACCGCAGTCTTTCCAGAAGTACGAGGACCACGTGCGTCTCGTCAGCGGCGAGCTGCCAAAGCCGACCGATGGGCGCGTGATCGAGGTCGCCCTTAGCGCGCGAGGCCTCGCCGCCACGCAGATGAAGGTCGGCGACACGATCGACCTGCGCGAAGAGTTCGACAACTGCGAGCGCGAACTCCCCGTGGGCGCGTTTCCGCCGCCACCGCCGCCCTGCCCGATAACGGAGCGCGTGCTCTTCCAGTTGCAGGCGAAAATCACCGGTGTGGTGGAGCCGATCAACCCGAACGAACCGTTCTGGGTGGAGGGCGCTGGCCGTTATTTCGAACCGTTCTTCCTGCCGCTCGACAACCTCGGCCCGGTCGTCGTGATGTTCGCCCCCGAAGAGACGATCCTCGGCGGCTTCGGCGCGATCTATCCGAACTACCGTGCCGAGACGAGTTGGGTCATCACTTCGGACGTCGACCAGCTCACGCGGACGAACTTCGCCCGCGCGCGCGACGACCTGGTGGGGTTGTACACCGAACTCCAGCCGCTCAATGCGTTCGCCTTCAGCCCCCTGCGTGACACGCTCAGCCACTTCGGGCGGTCGGCCGACTACCAGCAGGCGCCGCTAACGGTGTTGCTGCTGGAGATCACGGGCATCGCCCTCTTCTACGTCGCGCTCGTCTCGTCGATCGTGGTCGAGCGGCAGGCGCCGGAGATTGCGCTGCTGCGCGGCCGGGGCGCCAGCGTGCTACAGGTGCTTGGCATGTACCTCGTGCAGGGGCTGGTGATAGGCCTCCCCACCCTCATCCTGGCGCCACTGCTCGCGGGCGGCATGACAGCCATCCTCGGCGCCACCCCGCTCTTCAGCGACGTCACCGGTGGCGACCTTCTCCCGGTGACGATCGTCGGGCAGAGCTGGCTGTTGGCGTCGGCTGGCGTCGGCCTCGCGATGGTGGCGTTGCTCTTCCCGGCGCTCGTGGCCGCGCTTCGCGGGCCAGCGGATGTGAAGCGCGGCATTTCGCGGCCGGGTGCGTCGTTCTTCCATCGGTACTACCTGGACCTGGCACTGGCGGCGGCCGCCATCCTGTTACTTCTCGAGCTGCGCCAGCGCGGCTCCGTGTTCGAGCCTTCGGCCACCGGCGGCGTCAGCAGCGACCCGCTTCTGCTCGCGTCGCCGGCGCTCGCGATAGCGGCGGCGGGCGCGCTCATCCTGCGGTTCTACCCGCTCATCCTGCGCGGCGTTTCGCGGCTGACATCGGTCATCTCCGGGCCGTCGTTCTCACTTGGGCTGCTCCAGGTGGTGCGGAACTCCGGCCAATACACGCGGCTCACGCTGCTCCTCATGATGGCCGTCGCGGTCGGCACCTTCGCCGCGAGCTACACGCGCACGGCGGACCAGTCATACCAGGACCGCGCCAACTACGAGGCCGGCGTCGACATCCGCGCGACGACTCAGAGCACGCTCCAGAGCAGCGTCAACCAGGGAGCCTTCGAGACGAACGCCCTCAAGCTTCCCGGCGTGACCGCCGCTTCGGCGGTCATCCGCGAGGAAGCGTCGATCGCCACGCCGGGTTCATCGGTGACGGAGTTCCAGGTGCTCGGGGTCGACCCGAAGGCCGCGGGCGAGATGCTCTGGACACGAGACGACCTCGCGGGCAAGCCGCTCAAACAGCTGTTGGCGGTGATCGATGGCGAACCGGCCCTGCCGGGCAAACCGCTTCCCACCGGATCGACCACGATCTCGATCTGGGCGCGCACGGTGAACGGCGGCCTCGGCGGGCTCACGCTGCGCGCCGGGTTGCGCGATGCGGACGGTAACTACGACCTCATCGAGCTCGTCGAGCTGGAAAACATCTCGGCCGAGTGGACGCGCTATTCCGCGGAAGTCAAGCGGCTGCCGTTCGCGATTAAGGAGCCGCTCACGCTCGCCGCGCTCGTCTTCACAGGCGCCTCGAACCGTCCCACAGGGCCAACCCTCTTCCTCGATGACGTGGAGGCAGCGGACGCGGGAGGCAAGGTGACGCTCATCGAAGACTTCGAAGGAGTCTCTCAGTGGTCGCCCTTCCCCGTCGCCAGTACGACCACCGACACCTTCGAAATCTCTGGTGCGCAGACGCATGGGGGCCGCCAGGGCGTGAAGTACCAGTTCAAGACTGGCACGATCAACGACGCGCGGGGCATCTACACGGCCGGCTTTCTCACGCCGCTGCCCGCTCTCGTGAGCAAGTCGTTCGTGAAGACTACCGGCATCGGCGTCGGCGGCCAGATCCTGCTGCGGGTCGGTTCCGGCACGCTCGTCCCCACGGTCATCCGGGGCACGTTCGACCTCTTCCCCACCACCCACACGCGCGACGGGGCGCTGCTCGTCTACAACCGCGATCGTCTGCTCTCGTGGGTCGCAATGGCGCACCCGCTTGGCGCGGCACAGCCGACCGAGCGCAACGAAGTCTGGCTCTCCGTGGCCCCGGGCGCGGACATCCAGGCGATCACCGATGCCCTGCGCATCGACCCCTTCCGGCTGGAGTCGTCCGTCACTCGCCAGGAGCGCCTTGCCGCCGCCACCAAGAACCCGTTGATCGCGGCGAGCGGAAGCGGAATTCTCTTCGCCGCATTCATCGCCGTCCTCGCGCTCGTGGCGGCAGCGTTGCTCACCTCGCTGTTGGCGGCGGTGCGGCGGCGGCGGCTCGAATTCGCCGTCGTGCGTGTAGTCGGCCTTTCCAGGCGTCAGCTTCTCGGGATGCTGGCGGTCGAGTACTCGGTCGTCTTCGTCGTAGGCGTCACTGCGGGCTGCTTGCTCGGGCTGTTCGTCGCGAGCCGGCTGCTCTCCTTCCTCAACGTGACGGAGGCGGGCGAGCGCGTCGAGCCCGGCTTCATCCTGGAGACGCGCTGGCTGATGGTTGGCGCGGGAGTGGCGGTCGTCGTACTGGTTTTCTCGGCGGCGCTCTGGCTGGCCTCGCGGGTCGTCGGCCGCCCGGCGGCGGAAGCGCAGGCCCTGCGAGGCGATTGAGCGGGGCGGCGGAACATTCCGCGGTGGAGCGTCCACGGCCTGCTGCGGCCTGCATAAACGACCGGGCATGCTACGATGATCCCACCCCCAGCGACGCGATGTGAGCCCGCATGCACCGTGAAGACGCCTGGAACATCCTTGTCGAGCACTCCAGGGAGGAGCGCACGCGCAAGCACGGCATCGCCGTCGAGGCCACGATGCGCGCCTATGCCCGCGCGCTCCACGAAGATGAAGAGAAGTGGGGAATGACGGGCCTCCTCCACGATTTCGATTGGGAGATCCACCCGACGGCGGAGCTTCACCCGCTGAAGGGGTCCGAGATCCTGGCGGAGCGCGGCGTGCC
>JAYUAG010000106.1:0-2389 GCA_043741475.1 Thermoflexaceae bacterium
GTGATCTCGGTCATGCGCGCGAACCAGCGTTGGAACTCAGGGTCCGCGTACATGGCGCTGTCCTGGCTGAAGAAGGCGGCGTAGGCGGCCATGTCGGCGAAGTCGCTTTCGTTGACGACGGTGAACATCGGCCCGGTGGCGTCGGTGTAGACGCGCGCGCCGGTCATCCCCGTCTGCGGGGCCATTTTCGCGAACCACTCCTTAAAGAGCCCGACGAGTTCGTCGCCGTGGCCGTAGCGCGCGCGGAAGGTAAGGCGTTCGGTGATCATGTTCTTCCTCCTGTGCCGGTCATCATAGCCCGCCGGCAAGGATGGCGCGGCCGTCAAGTCACAGCCGTGAGGTCCCGATCATGATGAATCGGTCACACTCGTGCGAACTGGTAGCCGCGACCCGCCGTGGTCGCGGACGGGCGGGTCATCCCAGGCGCTGCGTGCCTTCCCGCGCGGGTATCCTTCGTTCGTCCGCGGGCGGCCCTGCGGGCGCCACGGATCCCTTCTGACTCCAGTGCCGGCGGTGCGGCACGGCTACCGGCCTACGAGCGCCCGGATCCGTTCTGACGCCAGTGCCGGCGGTGCGGCACGGCTACCCGGTCCGTGCTGGTCTGCGGGCCGGTGGGAGGGCGCCGCGGGCCCAAAACCGCCCGAAAGTCACATTTTACAGGCAATTTACACGGTTTCCTATCAAATCCATCTATATCTCGACCTCGGGTGTTAACGCCGGGGCTATAGCGCCGTATTATACGGCGACGCCTGTTTCAGGCCCTGGAGAGCTACCGTGGTCCTGGCTGAACTGAAACGTGACCTGAGCGAGCAGGTGCTCGACACCGCACCCAACGTCTTCCGCAACCTTTCGACGCCTGTCCTCTATGAACACGCCGTCCGCCGGGGCGAGGGCAAACTGCTCCAGGGGGGCACCTTCGCCGTCCGCAGCGGCGCCCGCACGGGCCGCAGCCCGAACGACAAGTTCGTCGTCAAAACGCAGGGCATCTCCGAACTCGTCTGGTGGGGCGCCCACAACCAGGCGATGACGCCAGAGATCTACGAAAAGGTCGAACGCACGATCGTGGAGTACCTGAAGCGCCGGGACGTCTACGTGCAGGACTGCGTCGTCGCCCAGGACCCGCGCTACCAGCGCACCGTGCGGGTGGTGAGCGAGCAGGCCTACCACAGCCTCTTCGCGCGCACCATGTTCATCCCTTCGACGCCGCTCCTGCCCGGCGAGCGACCCGCGCTAACGATCCTGCACGCGCCCAACCTCGCCCTCGATGCGCCCGAGCTGGGCGTGAATAGCGATGCAGTCGTCGCCCTCAACCTGACGGAGGGCGTGATCCTGATCGCGGGCTCGGCCTACGCCGGCGAAATGAAGAAGGCCGTCTTCACGGCGATGAACTACTACCTCCCGCTCGAAGGCGTGCTCTCGCTCCATTCGTCCGCGAACGTCGACCCGAAGACAGGCCAGACGGCGGTCTTCTTCGGCCTCTCCGGCACGGGCAAGACGACGCTCTCGACCGACCCTGAGCGGCTCCTCATCGGCGACGACGAGCACGCCTGGACGGACGAAGGCATCTTCAACATCGAAGGCGGCTGCTACGCGAAGGTCATCCGCCTGAGCAAGGACGCCGAGCCCGACATTTTCGAGACCACCCACCTCTTCGGCACGATCCTCGAGAACGTCGTGTTCGACGAAGACTCCCGCCAGGTGGACCTCGACGACGACTGCTTCACCGAGAACACGCGCGGCAGCTACCCGCTCGATTCGCTGGCGCACGTGTACGACGGTAAGGTCGCGCCTCACCCGAGCCACGTCATCCTGCTGACGGCGGACGCGTTCGGCGTGCTCCCGCCGCTGGCGCGGCTCGACCCCTCGCAGACGCTTTACCACTTCCTCAGCGGCTACACCTCGAAACTCGCGGGCACGGAGATGGGTATCACCCAGCCGAAGACGACGTTCAGCCCCTGCTTCGGCGCACCCTTCATGGCGCTCAACCCGACCGTCTACGCCGAACTTTTGGAAAAGCGCCTCGCCCACACGGGCGCGCGCACCTGGCTGATCAACACGGGCTGGACGGGCGGCGCCTACGGGGCCGGCAGCCGCATCGCCATCCAGGAGACGCGCAAAATGGTGCGCGCCATCCTCAGCGACTCACTCGACGGCGTGGGCTTCCGCAAAGACGAGGTGTTTGGCTTCGATGTGCCCATCACCTGTCCGGGCGTCGATGACAGGCTGCTGACGCCGCGCGACACCTGGAACGACCCCGAGGCCTACGACCGCCAGGTGGCGGATCTCGCCGCCCAGTTCCGCAAGAACTTCGACCAGTTCCGCCCGCTCGTCACGCCCGAGGTCGCCGCTGCGGGGCCGTGAGCCCGGGGCGCAGACGAGGAAAGAGCTG
>JAYUAG010000107.1:0-5701 GCA_043741475.1 Thermoflexaceae bacterium
ACGAGTGACCGGTAGCGGAAGCCTGGTTCTGAAGATTGCAAACGGTCGAGCGGGTTATCGAGCGAGGGGTTCGAATGGATGACTTCGTAGTCGAGTGACAAGGCCACGGCCGCTGGCATCGCGTCGGAGAGGTCGATCCCGACGAGGGAGCTGATTCGGATGGCGTGCCGGACCCAGGAGCGAGCCTTCGCGCGGCGAAGGAGGCCACGTTCCCGGAGCAGATCATGTAGCCGCAGAAACTGGTCAGAGACCTCCAGGAGCTGTGGACTACCGGAAAGAGATCGCGAAAGACGAACTAACGCTTGCCATTCGTTCAAGTCTGTGATGACTGCAACGGTATTCGCGGAATGCATGTCGTCGTACACGAGCCGAGCGGCGCCGTGACCAGACCGGGCCGGCAGCCAGAAGTCTTCCGCTACCGAGTGATGCAAGACGACCGGCTCAGCCACGCGCGGCGGTCGCAGTCAGTGGTGAGGAGCGGCCCAACTCGTCTACCAGCCTATCGTGGTCGGCGAAGGCGGCGGCGAGCGCCGCAGCGCCGGCGGAATCGTGCTTCGGGGCGGGCTCGCTCGCCCACTCGGCCTCCGCTGCAGCTTTAGCGAGCTCCAACTCAGCATGGAATGCCTCGCTGTCCCAGGGGGGCGCCGTCAAAGTGTTGTCTGTCATCGCTTCGCCATCATACCAGTTTGGGCGGCGCCTCACACCATTGTGACCTCGACCGCGGCGCGCAGGCCGGACTCGATCGCGCCCTGGATCCAGGCGTGGGCGAGGGAGGCGTGTTCGCCGGCGAAGTGAAGGCGGCCCTCGGGCCGGACGATGGCGTCGTAAAGTGCGGTCTGCTGGCCAGGCTCGAAAAGGGCGAAGGCGCCGCCCGCGAACTCATCCTCGTGCCAGACCTTGGAGGTGCCCAGCTCGAAGTGCTCGCGTACCTCAGGGTGGACAACGGCGACGTTCTCAAGCGCCTGGGAGATGCGCTCGTGGGGGGCGAGGGAGCCCCAGCGCTGTGCGTCCTGCCCCCAGGTGTAGCTGGCGAGGAGCACGCCGCGGCCGGTCTCGCGGCCCTGGTCGGGGTAGTAGATGGAGCGTATCGGGAGGTCGGTCATAGTGCCGCCGCCGTGGATGCCGTGCTCTTCTTCCCAGAAGCGGCGGCGGCACTGGAAAAGGATCTTGGTCGAGGCGTCGTAGTGCAGCTGGCGGATGGCGCGCTGCTTTTCGCGGCTGAACGCGGGCGCGACTTCGATGTGGCGGAGGACGCCGAAGGGGAGCGTGACGATCGCGCGGTCGGCCCGCAGGATGGCCGTGCCCGCGGCGGTGCGGTACTGGACGCGGACACCGTCGCCGTCCTGGGCGATGGCAACGACGCGGGCGCCGAAGCGGATGTCTCCGCGCAGGCCGGGGAGGAAGGCCCGCGGAAGCTGGTCCATGCCGCCGCGGATGGTGACGACATCGGTGAACCAGTGGCCTGCCTCCTCGCGGAAGACCTCCATGAAGGCGGTGTTCATGAGCGCTTCCATGCCGGAGACGAGGCCGAAGAGCTCGATCTCCTCTTCGACGAACTGGTGGACGGCGAGGAATTCTCGCAGCGAGTACTCGTCGTTCGCGGTAGCGACGGTGACCCAGCCGCGCGGGCCACGCCTTGTCTGGCGCAGGAGGGGTGCGAGGGCGAGCGACCAGCGCGCCATGATCGCGTCTTCGGTGCGGTAGTCCTTAGCGCGCTTGCGTTCGCCGAGGAGATGGACGAAGGCCTCAGGGTTCTCCATGGTGAAGGGCATGGTGGGCAGCCGGAATCGGCGGACGTAGGCGAGCGTGAGGTCGTGGGCCTTCGGGATACGCATGGCGCCGGCCTCGGCGAAGAGGCCGTCGCTGAACGGTTCGCGCAGGGTCTGGACGCGCCCGCCGACGCGCGCCTGGGCTTCGAGGATGGTGACGCGATGGCCGCCGCGCTTCAGTTCGTGGGCAGCGGCGAGCCCGGCCATGCCGGCGCCGAGGATAGCGACGTGCTGTGGCGCCGTGGCCTGGGGCAGACCGTCTCGAACGACGGAACGCGCTGACTGCATCATTGCGCGTGCCTCGCCGGCGGCGCCCCCTCGAGGCGCGCGCGTACGAGTTCCCGCAGTTCTCGCATCTCGGGGAAGCGGCCGTGGCTCTGCGTCGACCACATCGGTTCGCCATCGAGCGCGACTTCGAAAATGCCACCTTCCCCGGGGACCAGCGCCACCTCGGCGATGTATTCGGCGAAGGTGTGAAGCAGTTCCTGGGCGACCCATGCGGCCCGCGGGAGAAAGTGGCACTTCACGCAATAGGTCACGGTCACCCGTGGCGGCGGCGGCGTCTCGGGCTTCACCGCTTGTTGCCCCAGGTGTCCCAATAGGTGACTTCTTCGATCGGCTTGCGCGGGCCTTCGCCGAACCTGCCAACGGGCCAGCCGACCGGGATGAGGGCAGCCGTGTGGGCGTTCTCGGGGATGCCGAGCAGTTCGCGCACGGCGCCCTCGTTGTGGCGATGGAGGGTCGTGAGGACGGTGCCGAGGCCGAGCGCGCGAGCGGCGAGCATGAGGTTCTGGACGGCCGGGTAGATGCTCGAGCCGCTCGCGATGCCGGTGTTGACGGCGAGCAGGTAGCCGCAGGGGATGATGATCGCGGGGGCCTCGTGGAGGTGATCGGAGAGGTAGGTCCCGCGTTCGAGCGAAAGCTTCATGGAGCGGCGGGCCTCATCCGACATCGGCGCGTCGAGGTTGTAGCCGGTGAGGTACTTCTCCCACTGTTCGCTGTAGATGCGCTGGAGGCCGCGCTTCTTCTCCGGGTCCTGGATGACGAGGAAGCGCCAGGGCTGGACGTTGCCGCCGTTGGGGGCGCGGGTCGCGGCCCAGACGAGCTTGCGCAGGTACTCCTCGGGGACAGGGTCCGGCTTGAGGCGGCGCATGGCCCGCTGGGTGCGCATCGCTTCGAAGATGTTCTCGACGGCGACCGTTGGCTCAGGCACTTCGCGCCCCGTCGAGGCCGGCCCAAAAAGCGTTAAGGGCAGCGGCGCCGCCTGCCGGATCCTCGCACATCCACCAGTGGCCGCGGTCCTTGAGGATGGCCACCTCGGCGCCTGCGCGCACAGCCGAGCGTCGCGCAAGAACCTCGCCGCCGGTGTAGTGGTCGTTGGTCGCGATGATTACGAGGCCTGGGCGAGCAGCGGCGGCGGGAAGAGACCGGCCCCACTCCGTCATCGCGGGCTGTTTGGCCGAGCGGTAGAGGTCGAGGATGCAGCGGGCCATGTCGGCGTTCACCGCCTCAGCGACGGCCTGGGCAGCCGCGCCCATGCCCAGCGACTGGAACTGGGCGACGCGCGCTTCGATGGGCGCCGCCGCCATCCCGGCCACGGCCGCTTCGCCCGCATCGGGGGTCTGCCAGACCTGGGCCATGTCGTGCCAGACATACTCCGGGTCGAAGCAACCGGCGATGTCCATCGTCCAGGAGTGGATGAGGTCCGGACGTTCACAGGCGACGCGCATGACGTGGCCGCCGCCCCAGTCGTGGCCGACGAGGTCAACGGGGCCGTCGAGGCGCTCGATTTCGCTAACGAGCCAGTCGCGATAGTCGTCGCTGGTAGCACCAAAGCCTTCGGGGACGGGGGCGCCGAAGCCGGGCGGCGAGAGCGCAATGACGTCGTTGCGGGTGAGGTGTCCGCGAAGCGCATCCCAGATGGCGGGGGATTCGGGGTTACCGTGGACGAAGACTGCGGGCATGGGTTCTCCTTTGGGGGCAGCGTGGGTGAGTTCGGAGGTGAAAGGTGATTGTGGCGCGAACGGGTCGCGTCCGCCAGCGAGGCGCCGCGCGGCAGCCGGGCGTGGCGCGAACGGCAGGACTGGGCGCGTTTTGGTCATCGATTTCGTGTGAGTCACAGAGGCGCTGACGTAAGTCAGCGGTGCGCCCGCGTCGCAGCGTGCCCGGCCTGGAGCGACGGCGTGCGAACCCGTAGGCGCCTGAGTCAGCGATGCGCCCGCGCCGCAGCACGCCCGGGACGGGGCGAGGCCCGGCCCACCGCCGGCTTACGCCGGCGGCTCTGATCCGCGAATTGCTCGCTGGAGGACGCCTGGGCCCGCGGAGTGGACCGTTCGGGTTCACGTGTGTTTCGAGCCGGGTCGGGTATAATCGTGGGGCGCCCGGAACCGGGCATCGAACAGCAGTTCAAGGAGACCCCTCTATGTTCCTCAATCGTATCCTTCGTCCCTCGAAGATCGCCTACGCTCACTGTGACGGCCCTTGCGGTGTGTATGACCCTGCTTCGGCCCGGATCGCGGCCGAGGCGGTTCTCTCGATGGAGAAGAAGATCGCGGCGCTCGGCGACGCCAGCGATGCGGCCGCGGTGAACACGCGCACGCGCTTCATCGGCATCAAGGAGCAGCAGGCAGAACTCTGCAAGCGCGAACTCGACATCCTCTGGCACGACTACTTCAAGCCAGAGCACCTTGAGAAGACGCCCGACCTGCACACCACCTTCTGGATGGCGGCCAAGCTCTGCTCGAAGAACAAGACGGAGCAGAACGCGGACAACGGCGAGGCGCTGCTGGCGGCGATCGAGAAGATCCACAACGTGTTCTGGGCATCGAAGAACCGGGAAGTGGCGTTCTACCGGGCGGGATGAGCTTCGACCAGGCGAAAACCCCCAGGAGTCGCGGCCCTCTGTGGCCGCGGGGGTTCGCTCGTAGCTCCAAGCAAGCTAAGGCCAGCCACGTGCGTCCGTTCGGCCTCGCATTTTGCGCCCTCCCGCGGCCAGGGACGGCGACTCCTGGTGGGTGGCGGGCCGCGACGGGTGAACTCCGGTGAGGCACACGCGGTACGCGGTGTCCGGGCGGAGCATGGAGCTGGCGTTGCGCGAGGGCGATTGGGTGATCGTGGACGAGGGCGCCTACCGCCGGCGGGCGCCGCGGGTGGGCGACGTGGTAGTGGCGGCGGACCCGCGCGAACCTTGGCGGGTGGTGATGAAGCGGGTCAAGCGAGTTGAGGCGGACGGACGGCTCTGGCTCGAAGGCGACAACCCGGCGGAGAGCACCGACAGCCGCGTGTTCGGTTCGGTCGCCGCATCGACGGTGATTGGGCGGGTGCGGTGGCGCTATTGGCCGCGGCCGGGCCGGGTGCGCTGATTCTCCAGGGCAAGCTGACCGAGGACGAGGCCGTCGGTCGGGAATGCGAGCGCGGGTGGCGTTCCCGGGTCGAAGAAGGCGAGTTCGGTGAGTTCGCCATCGGCGGGGTGGAGATGACCGCCCGTAGCCTCGCCGGCGAACCAGATGCCGACGGTGTGTTGCTTCGAATCGTGGAAGTTGGAATGGACGGCGACCACGTCGCCGATCGTGACCTGAAGGCCCGTCTCCTCGACGAACTCGCGGCGGGCGGCGGCGCGCACGTCCTCCTCCCACTCGACGTAGCCGCAAGGGATGCACCAGAGGCCGGCGTAGTCACCCTTCGCCCGGCAGCCGAGGAGGACTCGGCCGGCTTCGTCACGGACGACGACGGCGACGCCGACGATCGGGTTGCGATAACGGACGAAGCCGCAGTTGAAGCAGCGGGCGTAGCGTTCGCCGCCGCGGACGCTGGAGACGAGGGCGCGGCCGCAATCGGGGCAGAACCAACCTGGGGCGCGGCGCTTCTCGATGAAGTCAGGGCCGGGGGCCACGGGGAACGCATCGTCAGCCGCGGGATCAGCGGGCACGGCC
>JAYUAG010000108.1:0-2382 GCA_043741475.1 Thermoflexaceae bacterium
GAGCTCATCGTGGTCGGCACCAAGGGGACAGCACGGGTCGACCTCTTCCACGGCTACACCACCGTGGAGGCGGACGGCACGTCTCGGCTGGACAAGGCGCTACGGCCGCTTCGTCACGCCTCGGCTCAGCTCCTGGCGGCCGGCCTTAACCTGGCGGGCAGGGCCGCGAGACGGGAACTCGCCTATCCAGGCCTTCGGGAACTGATCGGCGCCTTCTATGGATCCGTTAGGACGCAGGGTCGCTCGCCCGTGGGCGTCGAGGAGATGGTGGAAGCAGCCGCGCTCATGGAACGGTTCTTAAGCCCTACTTGATCTACCGATAGGGCACTAGAGAGGCCGAAGCGGCCGCAACCAGAGGGAGCGATCCAATGAGCGGACTCGGAATCAGCGCGCCGCGCGAACCTTCTCCTAAGATTCGCGCCATGGAGGGTATCGTGGCGCGGGTTCGACGAGGCGCGCCGGCAACTGCTCTGCTCGCGGGCG
Source organism: Thermoflexaceae bacterium (assembly GCA_043741475.1). Classification (GTDB taxonomy): domain Bacteria; phylum Chloroflexota; class Dehalococcoidia; order Tepidiformales; family Tepidiformaceae; genus JAGQHB01. The sequence continues at coordinate 484 of JAYUAG010000108.1, forward strand.
TCGCCGCCCTCCTGTGTTGGTGCGCCGTCATGATCTGTGCGGTCTCCCTCGAATCGATCCGGGGCGCCACCGTGCGGTCCTGCGACCCCTCGGCGACCATGACCCCAGTCGTCCTTCTCACTCCCGAACTCTCCCGGGCGCCTCTGAATCCGCGGTTCAAGCCCGACGGATGCGTCGTGGTGTCGGGCTTTTGGATGCATGACCGCCGGGGCGTGGTTCACATGAGGGTGGTGGCGGACGGAGGAGCATCGCTCGCCATCGATGGACGAGTGGTGGCCGAGCGGGCGACCGAGGCCCCAGGGCGCGCCGCGGATGGTGAGACATGGCTCGAGGCCGGGCCGCATTCCTTCGAGATCAGGTTCGACCCGGCCGGGCCCGCGCAGGTGAAGGCGGTCATTGTGGACGAGGGCGGCGCGCGCCTCCTGAGCCCGACCTTCCTGAGGGCTCCCTCGACCGCCGAGTACTTTACGGAACGCGCAAGGAAGGTGCTTCTCGCCGGAGTGGCGGTTCTGCTTGCCGTCGCGCTTGGCGCGCTCGCGCTCGCACCCGGGGCCTGGCTGCCGGCTCTCGCGGTCCTGATCTTCGCCTTCCTGCTTCGCTTCGAGGCTCTGATCGCGCGTTACGCCGCGGGGCTTCCCGGTCCCATATTCCAGAGCCTCTACGCGGTTGGTCACGCCTGGCGGCCCGACTCGTGGATCTGGGAAAAGGAGCTCACTCCCTACGCGGGGGGCGATCCTGTGCGGTACATCGAGTTTGCCCGGCAGATGCCGGGCTTCTTCGACGCGCACGTACGCGAACCTGTATTCGTGGCCTGGGGGCGCCTCTTCATTGTCGACCTCGGCGTTGGCGATTTCGGCATCAGCGTGGCCTCGATGCTCGCTTCGTGCATCCTGGTCGCGGCCACGTTCCTATTCGGTTACCAGCGGTTCGGCAAGCCCGTGGCGCTAATGGCCAGCCTTCTCCTCGCCGCGGATGCGACCGAAATATCGCTCAGCGTCGAGGGCTGGCGAGATGGCGCGTTCGCGGCCTCGTTCGTTCTGGCGTTGTGGGCTCTTCATCGAGCACGGCTCCGTCCGTCGCGTCACACCGCCGTCCTTGCTGGAGTGACCTTCGGCCTGTCGTGTCTCACCCGGCTGTCCGCTCTGACCTTCGTGGGCCCGGCGCTCGCTGATCTGGCGCTGTTTGGAGACTCGCCTCGAAGGCAACGTCTCAAGGTCGCGGGGGTGGCGCTGATCGTGGTGGCGATTCTCGTCGGGCCCTATCTGGCCGCGTGTGCGGTGGCGTTCGGCGATCCGTTGTTTGCCGTCAACTACCATCTTCGCTATTACCAGCCCGAGGGAGCCGGCCCGACATCCGCCGCGGGCGCATATTTCTTCTCCTTCACGGATCCGCTGGGCCGCGCGGACACTCTCTTCGAGGGAGTCACGTCGTACCCATTCTTGCCGAAATGGAAAGGCCTCGAGCCGTGGCTCGGCCCTCTAGCCGATGGCGTCATGGCGGCAAGCGCATTCGGTCTCCTCGCATGGGCGACCTCCAACGCCGGCCTCCGCATTCTCGTGTTGACTGCGTCAGCGCTCGTTCCGTTCGGTTTTGCCCTAACCGCCTGGCGTCATACCCTCTTCGCATACCCGGTCTACCTGATCGCGGCGGGATGGTCGATCGAGCGGGTCGTCGCCTTGCTCGAAGGGGGCCTGCCGATCCGCCGGGCCGCGACTCAGATGGGGAAGGTGTTCGCGCTCTCGGTCGCGCTCCTTCTGGTCAGCCTTGGACTGCGCGCCGCGAGGGTGGCTTCGGACGGTCGAGCCGGGCGTGCCTTCACCATCAACGCCGGGCCTCGCGACTGTCCGCAGGCCCGCGGCTTTGGGATGCCGCGCTTCGGTGACGAAGGTTTTACCCGCA
>JAYUAG010000109.1:0-5698 GCA_043741475.1 Thermoflexaceae bacterium
GAGCCGAACGGCCCGCAGAGCGCTGGCGTCTGCCGCATCTGCGGCGCACACAAAGGCTTCAAGAACTGGCTCGAAAGCAGCGACTTCACGACGAACACCGAATACCAGCTCGCGGCGTGAGCGCCCTCACGCCCCGGCCCCCTCTCCCGACTTCGCGGGCGAGGGGGAGTGGCGCCTACGGGGCCAGGCCATCAGCAGCTGAGCCCCTTCCTGCTGCCGCCGCCTCCAACGCCTTCGCGATTGGGCCGGGCACGGGTTTGCCCGCGTCTTCGTAAGCGCGAGCGAGCGCGGGGCCGACGTTCCCAAAGACCGGCGCGAGGCTGCCTTCGATCCAATCGCAGTTCTCTTCGAGGGTCGCGATCTGGCCCTGGAAGCGGGGCGCCACGTAGCGCGCCCAGAGTTCGTAGCTGCGGTTCGTCTTGTCGGTGCTGGCGTATTCGTGCGCGAGGCCGAGGATGCCCCCGAGTCCGCCCGAACGCTCCCGGATGACTCGACCTGGCGGATGGCCTCGTCTGGCGAACCGGCGATGAAGCATCAGTCGGACTCCAGTGCCGGCGGTGCGGCACGGCTACCTCCGTTCGGATCGAACGTCGTCGCGCGACCGATGCGTGGTAGTCGCGACCCGCCCTGGTCGCGGGCTGGCGCTCGCAGCCAGGCGCTGCGTGTCGCCGGGGCGACGGGCATCAGTCGGACTCTAGTGCCGGCGGTGCGGCACGGCTACCTCCGTTCGGACGGAACGTTGTCGCGCGAACGCGTCGCTCGCGTCGCCGGAGGCGAGCGACGTTGTCCTTCGCCATCGGGGACGTTTCGCGCTACGCTGTGTGGTCTATGGTTGATGCGCGCGACATCCGCGGCCACCTTGAAGGTCTCGTGACTGCCGCCGTGGCGGCCGCCATCCGCGCGGGCGACTTGCCCGATGTCGCCATCCGCGGCGCCTCGATCGAGCGGCCCAAGGACACGGCCAAGGGCGATTACGCGAGCACGTTGCCGATGCGCCTCGCCCGATCGGCGATGAAGCCGCCGCTCGCCATCGCCGAAGCGATCGCCCGCTACCTGCCGGCCGACGACACGATTGACCCGGTGGAGGTCGCGCCGCCGGGGTTCCTGAACTTCCGGCTGAGCGACCGCCTGCTCCAGGAACAGGTCGAGGCGGCGATCCGGCTCGGCCCAGCGTATGCGGACCTCATTCTCGGCGCGGGCAAGCGGGTACAGGTGGAGTTCGTCTCCGCCAACCCAACCGGGCCGCTGCACGTGGGCAACGGCCGTGGCGCAGCGATCGGTGATGCCCTCGCCTCCAGCCTCGCCGCCGCGGGCTACGCCGTGCAGCGCGAGTACTACGTGAACGACGCCGGCACGCAGACCGATACCTTCGGCGACACGCTCTACGCGCGCTACCAGCAGCTTTTCGGGCGCGAAGCCGCCATCCCCAAGGACGGCTACCCCGGCAGCTACATGAACGAGCTCGCGGAGGAGATCCGCGCCGAAGCGGGTGACGCTTTCCTGCAGCCGCCAGGCGAGCCCGCACCGGCGACGCTCAACGCGCTCGGCATCGAGCTAATGGTCCGCAAGATTCGCGCGTCGCTCACCGGCTTCGGCGTCGAATACGACCGCTGGTTCAGCGAGAAATCGCTCTACGACCCTGAAGGCGCCTACGAGAAGGCGATGGGCATCCTTCGCGGCCACGGCCAGTTGGTCGAACGCGAAGGAGCGCTCTGGTTCGCCTCGAGCGAGCTCGGAGAGGACAAGGACAACGTCGTCGTCCGCTCAGACGGCCGGCCGACCTACTACGGCAGCGACATCGCCTACCACTATGAGAAGTTCGTGGAGCGCGGCTTCGACCTGGTGGTCGACGTTTGGGGGGCGGACCACCACGGCCACGTCTCGCGCCTGAAGACGGCGGCGCGCGCCCTCACCGGTAGCTCGGACAGCCTGGAAATCCTGCTCTACCAACTGGTCACCCTGAAACGGGGCGGTGAACTCGTCCGGCTCTCCAAGCGCAGCGGCGAGATCGTCTCGCTCGACGAGCTGGTCGAAGAGGTGGGCAAGGACGCGGCGCGGTTCTTCTTCCTCATGCGTTCGCCCGGTTCGCAGATGGAATTCGATATCGACCTGGCGGTGAAGCGGTCGAGCGAGAACCCGGTGTACTACGTGCAGTACGCGCACGCGCGGCTCGCCAGCATGCTCGACCGCGCGGCGGAGCAGGGACTCACCCCCGAGGGCGGCGATGTCGCGCTGCTCACGCTCCCGCACGAACTCTCGCTGATCCGCGAGATGATGCGCCTCTCCGAGGTGATCGAGCAGGTGGCGACCACCTACGAGCCGCAGTTCCTGCCTCACTACGCGCTCGAGCTGGCGACGGCCTTCCACAACTTCAACGACGCCTTCAAGCAGCAGAACGATCCCTCGCTGAAGGTGATCACCGAGGACGAGGCGCTCACGCGCGCGCGGCTGCGGCTGGTGCTCGCGGCGAAGATCGCGCTCGCGCGCGTGCTCGGGCTCATGGGAATGGACGCCCCCGAGCGGATGTAGCCGGAGTATCGCACCACCTGGTAGCCGTGCCCCGCTGCGGGCACGGGCTGGCGAATGATGCGCGGCGCGACGGTGGTTGCGTCCTGGCTGCGAGCGGACTCCCGCGGCCAGAGAAGAATCCCTACCCGCGACTCCTTGAGTGTCGCTGGATTGTCGCACTACCTGGTAGCCGTGCCCCACTGCGGGCACTGACGGACGAATGATGCCGGGCGCGACCGTGGTGCGTCTTGGCTGCGAGCGGACTCCCGCGGCCAGAGAAGAATCCTTACCCGCTACTCCTTGGGGGTAGTCACCTGACGGCCCGTTCCATCCGCCGGTCCGGGACCAGCCAGACGACCGCGACCGCCGCGTAAAGCCCGAGCGCGAGCCATGGCGTGACGAACGTCGACGCGGTCCACCGCCTGGAAGAGGTGGTGGTGGTTGTTCCAGTAGATCCCGACCATGGCGAAGCTGAGGACGTAGCTGGCCAGGTCCGGGGCGATCTCGCGCAGCGCCTGAAACGACTCACCATCGGGCAGGTGAAGTTCGAGGACGAGGATGGTGATGGCGATCGCGAGGACGCGTCGCTGAACGCTTCGAGCCGGCCGCTGGTCATGGTCGTCTCCCGGTCCGGACTGACGCTACCGCGCGCGGCTGCCGCCGTCGATCGTGTAGATGCCACCGCTGATGAACTTCGCCTCGTCGCTACAGAGGAACGCGGTGAGCGCGGCTACCTCCTCGGGCTGGCCGTACCGGCCAAGGGGGATGTTCGCGGCGAGCGCGCTGTGGATCGACTCCGGGTCGTCAGGGTTGATGCCCCGTTCCAGCGACCGCATCATGCGCGTCTCGATCGGCGCGGGACAGACAGCGTTGACCCGGATCTGCTCGCCGCCAAATTCGAGCGCCGCGCTCTTCGTGAGGCCGATGACGGCGTGCTTGCTCGCCCCGTAGGCGATGATCGTGGGCGTGCCGCCCAGGCCCGCGGTCGAAGCGGTGTTCACGATCGCGCCCCCGCCCTGCTTGCGCATCACCGGGACGACGTACTTCATTCCCAGCCAGACGCCTTTCACGTTCACGGCGAGGACCTTGTCGAAGATCTCTTCCGGGTAGTCGGTGCTGGGCCCCACCCAGCCCTCGATACCGGCGTTGTTGAAGAGCGCGTCGATGCGGCCGTAGGCCGCGACCGCGGCATCGGCGTAGGCCTTCACCTGGTCCGCGCGCGTAACGTCGGCGGCAACCGCGATGCCCTTCGCACCCGTCGCCTTCACCGCAGCCAGCGTGTCATCGAGCGTTGCGCCGCCGAGGTCCACCAGGACGACGTTGGCGCCTTCGTTCGCGAACCGCAGTGAGGCCGCGCGCCCGATGCCGCCCGCCGCGCCCGTCACGATCACCGTCCTGCCTTCGAACCGTCGTTCCATCGACCGACCACCTCCTGAATGTGGAGGTGGACGATACGGGAACCGATGCGAATGGTCGCACCTGGTAGCCGTCGGCCACTGCGCCGACGGACGGACGAATGGCGCCCAGAGCGCGGAACTCACCTTGGGCCGGGCATGGCACGCCCGTCCGTCGGCACGGTGGCCGACGGCTACCGGATTACGGCGACTGTGGCGGAGTCGCGCCAGAGAAGTTAGACTCCCACGAATGAATCCCGCTTCACCGCAGCCGCTTGCCGCAACCCTCACCGTCCGGGAACGGTGGCTGCTCCTGTTCAGCCTGATGATCACCCTGTTCGTCGGCGCGCTCGACCAGTCCGTGATCTCGACGGCGACGCCGCGCATCCTCGCGGACCTCGGTGGCTTCAGCCTTCTCTCGTGGCTCTTCACCAGCTACATGCTGACCTCCACGGTCATCATCCCGCTCGTCGGCAAGCTCGGTGACCTCTACGGCCGGAAGCTGTTCCTGATCCTCGGCGTGTTCATCTTCATGATCGCGTCCGCGGCCTGTGGCGCCGCGCCGAACATGGCATCGCTCATCTCATTCCGCGCGGTCCAGGGCCTGGGCGGGGGGATGATCTTCGCTTCCGTCTTCGCGACCCTCGGCGACATGTTCACGCCGGCTGAACGGGGACGGTACGTGGGCTTCTTCACGGGCACGTTCAGCCTCGCCAGCCTGATCGGGCCCACGCTCGGCGGCTTCCTCACGGATAACGGCGGCTGGCGGCTGATCTTCTTCATTAACATCCCCGTAGGGCTGATCGCGATGCCCGCGATCTGGTTCAACCTGCCATCCAAGGCGCGCGGCAAGAGCGTGAGGATCGATTTCGTCGGTGCGGCCTTGCTCGCGGCCGCTTCGGTCCTCTTCCTGCTGGCCTTCGTCTGGGCGGGCAAGCAGTACGCGTGGGGGTCGCCACAGATCATCGGGCTGCTCGCCGGGTCGGTGGCGATGATCTGCCTCTTCATCTGGCAGGAGGTGCGGCACCCGGAGCCAGTCATCCCGCTCCACCTGTTCCGCAACCGCACCTTCCTGATCTCGAACCTGGTCGTCTTCACCTTTGGTCTGGGCGTGTTCGGGGCGTTCCAGTACCTCAACATCTTCGTCCAGATTGGGCTCGGGATTAGCGCGACCGGCGCTGGGCTCATCAATACTCCGCAGAGCGCGGGCGTGCTCATTTCCAGCATCCTCGGGGGCCAGGTGATCGCGCACTTCGGGCGCTATAAGTGGCAGACCGTCATCGGCACGGCGCTCATCGCCATCGCCCTCGCGCTGCTGACGACGCTCGACGCGGACGTCGCCCACTGGCACATCCCTGTCTTCGTCTTCATCCTCGGCCTGGGTTTCGGCATGGTGCTGCCCACGATGTCATTGATCATCCAGAACGCTGTGCCCTTCCAGCACATGGGGGTCGCCACCAGTTCGAGCCAGTTCTTCCGCCAGATGGGAAGCGTCATGGGTATCGCCATCTTCGGGGCGGTGCTGGCGAACACCTACACCTCCGACTTCAACGACCGCCTCACGGCAGCTGATAGAGAGACGCTCGGCCCCGCCATCGTCTCGCGCCTGGAAGACCCGACGGAACGGCTGAACGCCGGGCAGTTCAAGGCGATCGAGGCCAAGGCGAAGGCGACGCCCGGCGGCGAAGAGGCGCTGACGCGCGCCACGCGCGTGCAGGCCGTCGCAGTCTCGACCGCTACCCACTTCATCTTCCTGGGCGCCTTCGCCGCGGCCGTGCTCTCACTTGCGTTCGCGC
>JAYUAG010000110.1:0-5693 GCA_043741475.1 Thermoflexaceae bacterium
AAGAGGCGCGCACGCCAGTGGCCCCCATACCCCGACGCACCTATCTTGCGTCGTGGTCGCACCGACGCTCACCCGCGAAAACTTTGTATCGCACCCAGAGTCCTCCGGCTCGGCCCGCGGTCGCGTAGGATGACGGACACCATCACCCGGAGGTTTTCACTATGGAGATCGGTGTCGTCTTTCCCCAGACCGAAATCGGAGCCGACCCGGCGATCATCCGCGACTTCGCTCAGACCGCCGAAGGCCTTGGCTACACCCACATCCTCGCCTTCGACCATGTCCTCGGCGCCGTCCACGAGGGGCGCGACCCCCGGCTCACCGGTCCCTACACGGAGAAGACACCGTTCCACGAACCGTTCATCCTCTTCTCCTGGATGGCGGGCTTCACCAGCCGCATCGGCTTCGCCACGGGCGTGATCATCCTCCCCCAACGCCAGACGGCACTCGTCGCCAAACAGGCGGCCGACCTTTCCAACCTCTCCGGTGGCAGGCTGCGCCTCGGCGTCGGCACGGGCTGGAACTACGTGGAGTATGAATCGCTCAACGAAAACTTCCACAACCGCGGCCGTCGTCAGGAAGAGCAGATCGCGCTCATGCGCAGGCTCTGGACAGAGCCCGTGGTTGACTACACGGGCAAGTACCACCGCATCGATCGCGCTGGCCTTCAGCCAATGCCCGCACATCCGATCCCCGTCTGGATGGGCGGCTTCACGGAGAAAGTCTGGGAGCGCGCCGCCCGCATCGCCGACGGGTTTATCTTCGGCGGTGGCCAGGCCGGGCTCGGCGGCTGGGAGAAGCTCAAGGGCTATCTCGTCGACGAGGGTCGCGACCCCGCCGCCTTCGGCGTCGAGAGCATGGTCGCTTATTCCGCCGGCCAGGAGAACTGGCGTGCCCACGTGGAGAGCTGGCGTACTGCAGGAGCCTCCCACCTTTGCCTGCAGACGATGAACGCCGGCCTTTCACCGAAGGAGCACGTTGCCATCCTGCGGCCCTATCTCGAAGCCGTGCGCGGCTGACGCTATACTTGCGGAGGAGGCAAAGGCTTTGGCGAGCGCTGTAGCGACACGGACGACGATGACCGTCGAGGATCTCCTTAAGTTCCCGGACTACGACCGGTACGAGCTGGTGTGCGGCGAACTTCGGGAAGATGTCGTGAGCTTTGTTTCAGAATGGATTGGCGGGAAGATCCTATCCAAGTTCGACCGCTTTCTCGACGATGAGCCGCTCGGATATGTGATCGGCTCGAATCAGCTCTTCCATATCTGGCCGGACAAGCCGAACCTCGCGCGCAAGCCCAACGTCGCCTTCATCCCACGCGAGCGCGTCCCTGGCGGCCCGGGCGACGAGGCCGTCGTCACCGCTGTGCCTGCGCTCGTCGTCGAGGTCAGCTCGCCTTCGAACGAGGCCGATGACCTGTTCCGCAAGGTGATGGAGTACCTCGAAGCAGGTGTCAGCCTCGTCTGGGTGATCTACCCACCCACGCGCATGGCCCAGGTCTTCCGCGCCGACCGCTCGACCGCGCTCCTCGACGAAGAGGCTGACCTCGATGGCGAAGACGTCCTCCCCGGGTTTCGCTGCAAGCTCGCCCGCGTGCTTCCTGAGAAGACCCCGGCGCCGGCGCAATCATGACATCGGGTCCTCAGAGTCCGTCTACGTCCGAGCGCACGAAGAAGCCGCGTTTTTTGCGCTTCGTGTTCCCGAAGGACATGACGGACGCGGAAATAGAGATAGCGGTTCAAGTACTCAACGGCCAACTGCCTCCCGACACGCGGATCAGGTAAGCCACGAGGTCACAGCCATCGCGCCCCTGTGACGCCTGCCGATTCATGATCCAGAATCCTCCCTGACGGAGGTTCCCCATGGAAGCATTGTCACTCGCCGGCCTGCGAGTCCTCGAGATTGGCGGCGGAATCGGCGCCGCCTACGCTACGCGCTGGATGGCCGGCTTCGGCGCCGACGTCGTCCGCACGGAGGGCTCACCTGATGCGCTCACAGCCGACGAGGAGGTCTACCTCCTCGCCGGAAAACGCCGCATCGACGTCGAGCCGGCTGGCCTCCGGGCGCTCGCCCTCGCCGCCAACATCCTCGTCGAAGACGGCAAGCCCGGCGCCCTCGCCGCGATGGGCCTCGACCCCGAACAGCTGCGTGTCGAGAACCCCCGGCTTGTGGTCGTTTCGGTCACGCCGTTCGGACAAACCGGCCCCTACGCCGGCTACGAAGCGACCAACATCGTCGCTCACGCGATGGGCGGCATCATGTCCCTCACGGGCACGCCTGACCGGCCGCCGCTCGTCAATGGCGGCAGCCAGGCGTTCTATCTCGCCGGCGTGAACGCCTTTGGCGCGGCTCTCAGCGCCTACTTCGGCGCCCTCCGCCACGGCCGTGGGGATTGGGTCGATATCTCCGCCCAGGGCTGCGCCGCCGGAATGCTCGAGCTGTTCGGTGTCCGCACCGAATACAACGGCCTCGACGCCCACCTCCGCTCCGGCAACCACGTCTCCGCCGTCTGGGGCATCTACCCGCTGGCCGACGGACACGGCGGCGTCTGCACGCTCGCGCGCCAGATCCCGGCCTTCTTCAACGTCGTCGACGACCCTGAGCTGCTCACCGAGCGCTTCATGGACCCTGTACAGCGGCTCCAGAACGACGACGAACTGCGCGCGCGGCTCTATTCCTGGTTCTCGACCCAGACGAAGGCCGGCCTGCTCGAACTCGGCCCGAAGCACCGCATCCCCTTCGGCGCCGTGATGACGCCACTCGACCTGTTGGAGAACGAGAGCCTCGCGGAACGCGGCTTCTTCGACCGCGTCGAGGCGCCCGACGGTCGCATGGCGCGCGTTCCCGGAAGGCCGTTCCTCGGCCTCCCCTGGCGGGGTGGGGAACTGCACAGCCCGGCCGCCGACACGCCGGACGTGCTCACGGATTGGCTCGGGCCCACGTCTCCGCCCCCCAGCGCACGTACGGCTGTGCCTGAGGCCACCGCATTGCCGCTCGATGGCATACGCGTCCTCGACCTCAGCATGATGTGGGCCGGACCGTACGCCACCCGCATCCTCGCCGAGATGGGCGCCGAGGTGCTAAAGATCGAGTCGCCACGCGCCTGGGACAACGTCCGCACGCTCATCCCCCAACCGGGCGCCCTCGACCCCTGGAACAGCTCCTACTACTTCAACGACTACAACCGCGACAAGAAGTCGGTCACGCTCGACCTCGCCCAGGACCGCGGCCGCGAGCTCTTCCTGGACCTCGTGCGGCAGAGCGACGTCGTCATCGAGAACTACCGCGCCGACGTCATGGACAAGCTCAAGATCGGCTACGACGTCCTCCGCGGCGCGAAGCCAGACATCATTCTCGTGAGCATGGCCGGCTTCGGGAAGACGGGCCCCGAGCGCGACCACGTGGGCTTTGGGCCGATCATCGAACAGATGGCCGGCCTCGCTTCGTTGACCGGCTACGGCGGCGAAGACAGCGAACCGGTGAAGACCGGCATCTCCTACGGCGACCCCATCGCCGGCATCGCCGCCGCCGGCGCCGTAGCCCTCGCCCTGATCAACCGCGACCGCACCGGCGGCGGTGCGTTCATCGACCTCGCCCAGCGGGAGACGATGTCCGCCATGATCGGCGAGGCCTTCGTCGCGGCTTCGCTGCGCGGCGAAAGCCCGCTCCATTACGGCAACCGCTCGCCACGCTTCGTGCCGCAGGGCGTGTACCCGTGCGGTGGCGTCGAGCAATGGCTCGCCCTCTCCTGCCGGGACGAAGCGGAGTGGGCGGCTCTCGCCCGATTGATCGGCGTCCCCGAATGGAAAGCGCTACCACCCGCCGAACGCCGCGCCCGCCACGACGAGATCGAGGCGCTCATCGCTCGCTGGACCGGGGGCCGTGATCCTCAGGAAGCGATGCAGACGCTTCAAGCGGCAGGCATCCCAGCCGGCCGCGTCCTCGATTCGAAGGCGATCTACGACGACCCACAACTCAACGCTCGCGGCTACTGGGTGCGCCTGCCCCACCCCCGCATGAAGCCCTGGCGGCAACCGGCCTCTGCCTGGCGGCTGACCCGCGCCAACCCTACGCTCCGCCGCCACGCCCCCCTCTTCGGCGAACACAACCGCGAGATCCTCGGCAACCTGCTCAACCTCACCGAAAGCGACTTCGCCGCCCTCGAAGCCGCCCAAATCAACGCCGACGCGCCCATCAACCCCGGCGTGGGTTAGACCTCAAGGAGTCGCGGCCGTCTCTGGCCGCTGGCGTCCGCTCGCACGCTGAAGGCTCGACCATGGCACTCCCTTCTCCCGCTTGTCGGGAGAAGGGGTCGGGGGATGAGGGCTACCGCCACCGCCGGCTCAGAGCCTCGATCCGGATCGCTTCCTCATCCGTCAGCGCCAGCGTCAGCGCCGCCGCGTTCTCCGCCGCCTGCTTGCCGTTTCGCGCCCCCGGGATCGGGAAGACCCCCGGCTGCCGGATGAGCCACGCCAGCGCCACCTGGCCCGCCGTCGCCTCATGCGCCCGGCCCACCTCCTCCAGTGTCTCCACCAACGGCATCATCGCTTTGATGTGGCGGAAGATGCCCCGGAAACGGCGATACCCGCTTACCTTCCCCCGGCCCGGCCCGAATCGCCCCGTCAGCGCCCCCTGGCCCAGCGGGCTGTAGGCGATCAGGCTGACCCCCAGCTCCTGGCAGGCGTCCATCACTCCGTTGGTCTCCGGCGACCGGTGCACCAGGCTGTAGTGCACCTGGTTCGATGCGAGAGGCACGCCATGCTTCGCCAGCGCCCGATGCGCCGTGCGCATCTGCTTCGCCGAGTAATTGCTGACGCCGACATGTCGCACCTTGCCCGCCTTCACCGCCTCGGCCATGCGATCCATCAGGGCTTCGATGCGGACAGCGGTGTACGGCCAGTGCACCTGGTACAGGTCCACCGAGTCGAGCCCGAGGCGCTCCAGTGAGGCGTCGAGCGCCTTCAGCAATGACTCGCTGGAGAGCCTCTGGGGCTTTGGCGCGAACTTGGTCGCGATGAACGCGGGCTGCCCCGAATCCTTCAGGATCCCCCCAAGGACCCGTTCCGACACGCCGCCCCCGTACACCTCCGCGGTGTCGATGAGCGTGACGCCAGCGTTGAGCGAGGCGTCGAAGGCTTCGCGGGCGTCGCGCGGGCCTTGCGTGGGGTCGTAGGCCCAGTAGCGCCGGTCGCCCCATTGCCAGACGCCCATGCCGAGGGGACGGAGTTCTGCGGGTAAAGGCATGAAGCGCAGCATAGCAGAGTGGCGGCCCGCGACTGGCGACGCTATCAGCGCGCCTTCCGCCCGCGGATGGTAGGATGCTCCCGATTCGTCGGCGAAGGACCGGGCAATGACCTACAAGATCATTGAGACCTGCATCGGCTGCACGGCCTGCACCAAGCGCTGCCCCACCAACGCGATCACGGGCGAGCGCAACTTCCTCCATGTCATCGACGCGACCCTTTGCATCGACTGCGGCGCCTGTGGCCTCGTCTGTCCACCCGAATCGATCCTTGACACGGTTGGCGAGGTCTGTCGCTCCCTCAAAAAGAACGAGTGGCCCAAGGCTGTCGTCATCGCCGACAAGTGCATCGGCTCCGGCTGCGAACTCTGCATCAACATCTGCCCGTTCGATGCCCTCAGCCTCCAGCACACCGACCGCGCCGACGACTTCTTCGGCGTGAGCGTCGTCGACG
>JAYUAG010000111.1:0-5690 GCA_043741475.1 Thermoflexaceae bacterium
GTAGTCGTACGGACTCGTGCGCGACTTGTCGACGAAGGCGCGGAGCACGTCGCAGCCGGCGTTCTTCGCCATCCGCGCCGAAGAGATCGCCTGCGCCTCGGACTCGATCGCGCACGGCCCGCCGAACATCGATAAGTGCCGCCCGCCGATGGAGACGCCGCGCACGCCGACGACGGTGTCCTCGTGGTGGAAGGAACGGCTCGCGTCCTTGAACTTCTCTGTGATGCGGATGACGCGGTCGACGCCGTCCATCTCGCGGATGCGCTCTTCGTCAACGATCGCGGCGATGCCCTTGACGCCGATCACGGTCGTGTCGCTGACGATCGTCTCACAGCGAAGCCCGTAGTCAGCGGCAATGCGGTCGATGACGCGTTGCGTCTGGTCGGGCGAAGCGCCCTCGGTCATGTGGATAATCATGTGTTCCCAGCTCGGTTATGTACCGGCGGATTGTCGGTCAGGGGGAAGCTATGGGCTATGTGGGAAGCCCCGAGGGAATGGTCGAACCACCCCCGGATTTGCAAGGGTAGCTACTCCGCCTGGAGGTTGTTCATCGGTTCGTCCAGCCACCCGCGCGGCAGTCCCAGTTCATCACTCCAAGCGGCGATAGCCGCGCGAACCTGTGCGTGGTCCTGCGTGAAGAGCGCGTAAGCATCGCCAGCGGCCAAGGCATACGCGTGAAGACTGTGCCTCAGAGCCAGCTCCACCGCGCCTGGAAGGGCTACTTCCTCAACCAGTAGGTGGTCCGAGTTTTCGTCCCAGCCATCGCGAACAAGACCGCTCACCCTCACTAAAGCCCATTGGGTGCCGTGTGCCACCGCGGAGTACAGGCGATAGCCCGTGCCGAAGGCGAAAGCCACGTCGAGCAATTCGGTCCAACTCGGCCGGCGGACACCGACACCGTTAACGGCCCCTGTGCCATTCCTCCGCACGGCAAGGCCGGCTTGCTCTGCCTCTTCGGCTAAGTCGCTCCTCAATCGGTGCGACGACTCGGCCAGCAGCGGCGCACGAGCGCCCTCCGCGAATCTCCTGAGCTGGTCCGAGTCTTCCCACCGGACACCCCAAGTGCGGGAAACGCGTTCGGCGACGGGGACTTCAGGGTCAAGCAGCCATCGCGCCTGCGCGAACTGTTCCATCGCCGACCTTGCTGCCGAGAACAACGACAAGACACCGACAGGGTCCTGTTCGGAGAGCGTGAGAACTGAACGCAGGTGCGCCTCGCCGGCCACGAGTGCCCTGCAGCCCCGGTCATAAGACACCCGGAGCATGGCCCATGATGGGTAAGAGTCGCGTTCCGCGGCTGCCTGAGTTCCCGTCGGGAACGTTCCTGGCCCGAATCGAATCGTAGGTCCGATTCGTGGAAGCGCACGCGAGATGAGTTCCCAAAGACGCGGGGTCCCCTCCGTCACGTCGGTATGTTCGCGATCTGCCATGATCCACCATGGTACCTGGGCCGACCTCATCGAGCCCGATCAGAGCCCGCGCCGCCTCAATGATCCCGCAACAGCAGCTGCGACACGAACCCTTCCAGCTTGCCTACCCGCTCCTGCGTCGCCGAGAGACCCTCGAGGATGATCTCGTCCTTCGCCGCCAGTTCGCGGAAACGCGCCAGGGCCGCGTCGATCGCGGTGTAATCCTTCCCGTCCTTCGTCCCCGCCACCACCGTCGCGATTTGCAGCAACAGCTCACGCTCGGCCGCGGTCATACCGGCCATCCGTGGCGGCGGGTCGCTCGGCTGGCCGAACATCGCCAGCGGGTCGCACGACCGCGAGATGTCGATCGGGAAGGTCGAGGAATCACACACCTGCCAGTGGAGATGCGGGCCCGTCACCAGCCCAGTCGCGCCCGTGCGGCCGATCGGCTGGCCCGCCGCAACTCTATCACCGATCTGCACCGCCGCCGCGCTCAGGTGGGCGAAGAGCGAGAACCACGGCGTGCCTTCGTGGTCCAGGCAGACGCCGATTCCAAACGACCCGTCGTTCGTGAACAGCACGACTGTGCCGGCAGCCGGCGCGAACACCTGGGTGCCGAGAGGACATTCGAAATCGATGCCGCGGTGCTTGTAGGTCGAGCCGTCGTTGCGCGTGTAGACCTCGCCGAACGTCCCGTTGACGGGCGAGTCGACGGGTTTCCGTTGGAACACCAGTTGGGCCGGCACCGCTGCACCTCCGGGAGACCCGCATCCTACCCGCCACGTTCCGGAGTGAATAGCGGCGCCCGTCACCGCGCGAAGTTGTGTCCGACGGTAGATGGTGCGCGCGCGTTACAATCCGGGTGTGAGCGACCAACGTCTCCGCCAGCTGCCCGCCGTCGACGCTGTCGTCGTCGCCATGACTGTGAATGGAGTCGACGCGATCCCGCATCACATCGCCGTCGAAGCCGCCCGCAGCGTCGTTGACGAAGCGCGTAGCGCGCTCCGCGGTGGCGGCGAACCCCCGACCCTCGATGCGTTGGCCGCCCGCGCGATACAGTCCGCCGCCCGCTCTGGCCGTCCCTCGCTCCGTCCCGTCATCAACGCCACCGGCGTCATCCTTCAGACGAACCTCGGCCGCGCCCCGCTCAGCGCTCGTGCTCGCGCCGCCATGGAGGCCGCCGCCCGCGGCTACACGAACCTCGAATACGACCTCGACGCGGGCGCCCGCGGCAGCCGCCACGAACACGTGCGCGACCTCATCCGGCGTACCACGGGCGCCGAGGATGGGATCGTCCTCAACAACAACGCCGCCGCCCTGTTCATGGTGCTCAGCGTCTTCTGCGCGGGCCGCGAGGTCGTGATCTCTCGTGGTCAGGCGGTCGAAATCGGCGGCGGATTCCGCATCCCCGATGTTCTGCGCGAGAGCGGCGCGACCCTCGTCGAGGTGGGCACCACCAACCGCACGTATCTCCGGGACTACGCGAGCGCGACCGGCCCGGCCACGGCCGCCTACCTGCGCGTGCACAGCTCCAACTTTCGCGTGGTGGGTTTCACCGCCGAAGCCTCCCTCGGCGAACTGGCGGAGCTCGCCCGCGAGCGCGGCGTGCTCGTGCTCGACGACCTGGGAAGCGGTTGCCTCCTCGCGACCGAGCGCTTCGGTATGGTCCACGAACCCACCGTCCAGGAGAGCCTCGCGGCTGGCGTCGACCTCGCCCTTTTCAGTGGCGACAAGCTGCTCGGCGGCCCGCAGTGCGGCATCGTCGCCGGGCGCGCCGCCCTCGTTGAGCAGCTCCGGCGCCACCCTCTCGCTCGCGCCCTGCGCGTCGACAAGCTGACGATCGCGGCCCTGAACGCGACCCTCTGGGCCTACGCAGCCGGCACGGCAGAGACGGAAGTGCCCGTCTGGCAGATGGTGGCGGCCAGCGAGACGCGCCTGAAACGTCGCGCCACCGCCTGGGCGCGGAAGCTCGGGCCACTGGCGTCGGTCAGGCGCTCGCGTTCCATGGTCGGGGGCGGCTCGCTCCCCGGAGAAGGACTGCCAACCTGGTGCTGCGCCGTCCGCGCGTCTCCGGGAGCGGATGCGCTCGCCGCCCGGCTGCGACTGGCCGACCCGCCGATCATCGCCCGCATCGAGGACGGACTCGTGCTGTTGGACCCTCGCACCGTGGACCCGGCGGACGACCGGGCCGTGGCCTCGGTGCTCCGCAACGCGCTGGATGCCTGAGTTTTCAGGCGCTTAACACAACGCGCATTGCCCGTCGCCCGGCGGCCTGCCTATAGTCATGTTCAGGATTTCACAAATGGTCCTCGAGATCCCCGAAGTCGTGATTAACCGCTTACCCGTGTACGCACGGGCGCTCACGGACCTCGCCGCTGATGGCGAGACGCTGGTCAGCTCGCAGACGCTGGGCGAACGGCTGGACGTCACCCCCGCCCAGATCCGGAAGGACTTGAGTTACTTTGGCCGCTTCGGCAAGCAGGGCCGCGGCTATCATGTGGCCGATCTCCTGGCGAAGCTCCGTGAGATCCTCGGGCTTGACCGGCGCTGGCGGGTGGCCCTCGTGGGCGTGGGCCGGCTCGGCCAGGCGATCGCCGAATACGATGGATTTGGCCCGCAGGGCTTCCAGATCGTAGCTATCTTCGACAGCGCGCCAGAGGCCATCGGCCGCCAGATGGGCGGCGTCCTCGTACGCGATGCTCAGGAACTCGACTCCTTCCTGCGCCTCAACCCGGTTGACATCGGCATCGTTGCGGTCCCGAGCCGCGCCGCCCAGGAAGTGGTGGACCGGCTAGCCAACGCCGGCGTCCAGGCCGTCCTGAACTATGCCCCGATGACACCCCACGTCCCACCCGGGGTGACGCTCCGAAACATCGACCCGGTGCTGGCGATGCAGAGCATGACGTTCTACATCAAGGACAGGCCCGCAGCCGGCAAATAGAGATTGCGGCGAGCGGTTTTTGGGGCGCGGGCCGGCGCTCAAACCTCTTCCAGCCCGACATAATTCTCCGCGAAGCTCGCGGCCCCGGCGGCCGAGGTCGTCACGTACTCCAGCTGAGCGCGCTGCAACCGTCGCCGGAAAGCGGCGTCCGGCACGTGATCCGGGACCCTGTGGATCATCCAGCTCATCCAGTTCGAAAATTCCTGGACGCGCCACACGCGGCGCAGACACGTGTCCGAGTAGGTGTCGAGGAGCTCCATCGAGCCGGCGCCAAACCACGCGCCCAGAGCCTCCGCCAACACGCGGGCGTCGGAGATCGCGAGGTTCATGCCCTTCGCTCCGGAGGGAGGCACGATGTGTGCGGCGTCGCCCGCGATATAGAGCCGCCCGTACCGCATCGGCTCGGCAACGAAGCTGCGCATGTCCGTGATGTTCTTCTCCAGGATCGGGCCTTCGCGCAGGCTCCAGCCGTCGTTCGTCGCGAGGCGCGTTCGCAGCTCGGCCCAGATGCGGTCGTCCGGCCAGTTCCCGATGTCGTCGTCCGGCTCCACCTGGAGGTAAAAGCGGCTGACCTGCTGCGTCCGGATCATGTGTCCGGCGAAGCCTCGCTCGTGAAGCGCGTAGATGATCTCGCTGGTCGAAGGCGCCACGGCGCCAATGATCCCCAACCAGGCGAACGGCAGGTCGAACTCGTGCGTCGTCAGTTCGCCCGCAGGGATGGACGGGCGAGAGACGCCGTGAAACCCGTCACAGCCGGCGATGAAGTCACATTCGAGTTCCTGGCCAACACCACCGGAGCGGTAGCGCACCCGCGGTTGACCGCTTTCCAGCTCGTGCAAAGAGACATCCTCGGCTTCAAAGACGATCGCGCCTTTCGCCGCCAATCGCAGCCGCACAAGGTCCGCTACCAGGTCCTGTTGTGGATACACCAGCATGCGGCGCCCGCCGTAGAGGTCGCTGTACGGGATGCGGTGACGTCGCCCATCGAAACGCAACTCCGCGCCGTGGTGTTCGAGTCCGCGCTCGAGCATATGCTCGCCCAGACCGTGGGCCGCCAGAAATTCGACCGTGCGATGCTCGAGCAGCCCCGCCCGCACGCGGCTCTCGATGTATTCACGGCTCCGCCGTTCAAGCACGACAGACGCGACGCCGTGTTCCGACAGGAGATGTGCGAGGACGAGGCCCGCTGGCCCGGCGCCCACGATAGCGACCTGTGTTCGAGCCATCTCCGGGAGCTTAGCGCCGGCGCGACCACCCGTCGCATACTGTCGGAGGAGGATGCCGCATGGCCGACTACGCGCGCGAGGTTGAGCGGCGGCTGTCCGCAGCCTTCGAGCCGC
>JAYUAG010000112.1:0-5690 GCA_043741475.1 Thermoflexaceae bacterium
GCACATGGGCGCCGAGCTTCTCGTAGAGGCGCGAGTGCGTGCCTTCGTTGAAGAGGAAGAGGTCGTCGTGGGTGAGGAGGCTCGGCGGGGGCGGCATTGGGGACAGTGTAACGCGTCAGCCCTCACCCCCAGCCCCTCTCCCCATTCGGGGAGAGGGGAGCCTGATGGTGTCGGACTGGATAGGCAGTAGTGGTCAGCTATCCTTATCCCTATGGCGGCAGGATGGAGGGTGTTGGTGCCGGCCGATGAGATCTTGATTTTCGGTGGGAGCGGCAGCCCGAAGCTGACCCGGAGGATATGCGATTACCTGGGCACGCAGCCGGCCGCCGGGGAGGTCATGCGGTTCTCCGACGGGAACCTGTTCGTCCGGGTCAACCAAAATGTCAGAGGACGAAGGGTCTACATCGTTCAATCCACTGTCTTCCCCACTAACGACAACTTCGGAGTTGTTGTTTTGGACCGATGCCTTGAAACGCGCGAGCGCCGAGTCGGTGACCGTCCTGATGCCGTATTTCTCGTACGCCAAGGGGGACAAGAAAGACGAGCCGCGAGTGTCCATTCGCGCGAAGGTCTGCGCCGACGCGATCAAGGCGGCGGGGGCAGACCGGGTGGTCACCATGGACCTCCACGCCCCGCAGATACAAGGGTTCTTCTCGATCCCTGTTGACGATCTCTACGCCTTGCCCGTCCTGGCGAATGCTCTCGAAGGGCTGGCGCGAGACGATCTGATCGTGGTTTCACCCGACGCCGGCTTCGTCAAGGCGGCTCGGCGTTACGCTTCTTACCTGGGCTGCTCAATCGCCGTCGCCGACAAGGTGCGCCGGGATCACGATGAGCGCGCAGAGGTGATCGACATTATCGGAGATGTGCGCGGGAAGACGGCACTCATTGTCGACGACCACAACGCTAGTCGAGGCAGCCGCGCAACTGCTAGCGCACGGGGCGACGGCCGTCTATGCGGCCGTGACTCACGGCGTCTTCAGCCTCGGCTCGATGGAGCGCCTGGACGCAAGTCCGATCCGGAAGCTCTATGTCACCGACACGATCGAGACCCAGCCGGTGACGTTCTCGCCCAAGGTGCAGGTGGTCTCCGTGGCGCCCCTCTTCGGTGAGGCTATCCGGCGAATT
Source organism: Thermoflexaceae bacterium (assembly GCA_043741475.1). Taxonomy (GTDB): domain Bacteria; phylum Chloroflexota; class Dehalococcoidia; order Tepidiformales; family Tepidiformaceae; genus JAGQHB01. The sequence goes on from JAYUAG010000112.1 coordinate 1,129, forward strand.
CATTCTCGCGAGAGCATCAGCGTACTGTTTCCGAAATGACGCCCATCGCGTCAGTCGTTCCTTTAGGTGACGCATACCGGTCGAACATCCGCGGAAAGTCCGCCGGCACAGCGGCCGGCGGCCACCTGGCCTACCGTTCGTTGGAGACGATGCGCACGCGGCTGCGCGGGGCGGGCCGGGAGCACGTAGGGCAGTGGTAGACCACAGACACGCCGTGGCCGCATTCGTTGTCGACCAGCGAGAGATCGTGCTGGCCGTATTTCTCTCCCCACTGGGAGAGGGCTCCCACAACCAGGCCGAGATCGTGGCCCTTATGCGTGAGGACATATTCGGCGCGGGGAGGGTGGTCGCTGTAGAAGCGGCGCGTGACCACTCCCTCGCGTTCCAGCATCTGCAGGCGCCCCGAGAGGACGCTCGCGGGGATGCCCTCGCAGCTCTCCTTCAGGTCGCTGAAGCGTTTGTGGCCGCGGAGCAGGTCGCGGACGATGACGAGCGACCAGCGGTCCCCGACGAGGTCGAGCGCACTGGCAACGGGACAACGGACTTTGCGGCTGGCGGTTGGCATTGGAGCCCTCCGCTTGATATGATACCGGCGCGGGGACTTGAATCCACTATCTGGACTGAGTATGGATTCAAGAGTGACGCGCCGGAGGCCCGCACCATGTTCCACGAAACCCGCACGATCCTGTCCGCCGCGCTCGACGGCCATCTGCCGTCTCATGCTGAAGCGCTGAGCCTTGCCGGCGAGACCGACCTGACCGCGCTCATGGGCATTGCTGACACGATCAACACGGCGGCGCACGGCAACGTCGTCAGCTACTCGCGCAAGGTCTTCATCCCGCTGACGCAGCTCTGCCGGGACGTGTGCCACTACTGCACCTTCGCGAAGCCGCCGGTGCGTGGGCAAAAGGCGTACATGACCGCGGACGGGGTGCTGGCGATCGCCCGCGCCGGCGCCGCTGCAGGTTGCCACGAGGCGCTGTTCACGCTCGGCGACAAGCCCGAACTGCGCTACAAGGTGGCGAAGGCGGAACTGGCCGAACTCGGCTACGGCACCACGATCGAATACCTCACGGCGATGGCGGACCTCGTCTACCGCGAGACCGGCCTCTTCCCCCACGCCAACCCCGGCGTGATGACGCGCGAGGAGATCGCGGCGCTCCGCAAGGTCTCTATCTCGCAGGGGATCATGCTCGAGAGCATCTCGGATCGGCTCTTCCAGAAGGGCGGGGTGCATTACGGCTCGCCGGACAAGCGCCCCGCCGTCCGGCTCGAGACGATGCGCCAGGCGGGCGATCTGCAGGTGCCCTTCACCTCGGGCATCCTCATCGGGATTGGGGAGACGCGCCGCGAGCGGATCGCGTCCTTCCTCGCGTTGCGCGACCTCCACCAGGAGTACGGCCACATCCAGGAGATCATCGTCCAGAACTTCCGGGCCAAGGCCGACACGAAGATGAAGGACGCGCCCGAACCGGACCTCGATGACCTGCTCTGGACGATCGCGGTCGCCCGCGTGGTCTTCGGGGGCGAGATGAACATCCAGGCGCCGCCAAACCTGAGCTACGACCTCTACCCGCGGCTGGTGGCGGCCGGCCTGAACGACTGGGGCGGCGTCTCGCCTGTTACCCCGGACCACGTCAACCCGGAGGCGCCGTGGCCCCACCTGGACGAGTTGCGCCGCAACACCGCCGCTTGCGGCAAGGAGCTGACCGAACGGCTGGCGCTCTACCCGTCTTACGCGCTCAAGCCCGAGCAGTGGCTCGACGAGACACTGCGCACGCCGGTCATTCGCGCGATCGACGCCGACGGGTTCGCCCGCACGGAAGACTGGTCGCCGGGCGAACTGACGGACGTGCCTGCCGCTTACGCGGAGGTGCTCACGCCTCACGAACCACGCGCCCGGCAGCATGTGAGCCTCGACGTCGCCGCCATCATCGACCGCGCGCTCGCGGGCGAAGGGATGGAGGAGGGCGAGATTGCACGCCTCTTCCGCGCCCGCGGCGAGGACTTCTTCGCGGTCTGCGAGGCCGCCGACCACCTTCGTCAGCGCGTCAACGGCGACACCGTGACCTACGTGGTCAACCGCAACATTAACTACACGAACATCTGCTACTTCCGCTGTCAGTTCTGCGCCTTCTCGAAGGGGAAGCTGAGCGAGAACCTGCGCGGACAGCCCTACGACCTGGGACTCGACGAGATCGTCCGGCGCGCGCGCGAAGCCTGGGCACGGGGCGCGACCGAGGTCTGCATGCAGGGCGGCATCCACCCTGAATACACGGGCGACACCTACGTCGCGATCACGAAGGCGGTCAAGGAAGCGCTCCCCCAGATGCACGTCCACGCCTTCTCGCCGCTCGAAGTGTGGCAGGGCGCGGAGACGCTCGGGGTCAGCCGCGAGGACTTCCTGCGGCGGCTGAAGGAGGCCGGCCTGGGGACGCTCCCGGGCACGGCGGCCGAGGTGCTCGACGACGAGGTGCGGGTCACCCTCTGCCCGGACAAGCTGAACACGCGCCAGTGGGTCGAGGTCGTGGAGACGGCGCACAAGGTGGGCTTTAACACGACTTCCACCGTTATGTACGGTCACATCGACGGCCCTGTGAACTGGGCGCGCCACCTGATCGAGCTGCGCGAACTGCAGAAGCGCACGGGCGGCATCACCGAGTTCGTGCCGCTGCCCTTCGTCCACATGGAGGCCCCGATTTACCTCAAGGGCAAGGCGCGCAAGGGCCCGACCTTCCGCGAGGCGGTGCTTATGCACGCGGTTGCACGGCTGGCGCTCCATCCGCACATCACGAATATCCAGGTCTCCTGGGTGAAGATGGGCGCCGAAGGGGTGAAGGGCTGCCTGAACGCGGGCTGCAACGACCTTGGCGGCACGCTCATGAACGAGTCGATCAGCCGCGCCGCGGGCACGCTCCACGGCCAGGAACTCCCACCCGAGCGGATGGAGGCGATCATCCGTTCGATCGGGCGCACGCCGCACCAGCGCAACACCGTGTATGGCCCGCCGAACGAGGAGCAGGCACGCCGCTCCTTCGAAGCGGACGAACTGACGCCGATCGTGCTGACGCCGGCGAAGAAGTACGCGCGCAAGGAAGCCAAAGAGCCGGTCGCGGCGCGCTGACCGGCGCGACCCATCATCACTGCGCGGGAGGATAGGATGCCGAACGTGACGCCGCTGTCGCGAGAAGATCTGACGGAGATGCAGGCGCTGCTCGATGCAGTCGAGCGCGGGTTCGGGTTCGTGCCGAACTCGCTCCTCACGATGGCCCGCCAGCCTGAGATCATGAAGGCATTCACCACTATGAGCGGGACGATCCTGGGGCCGGGCAGCGTCGATCGGCAGACGAAGCAGCTGGTTGCGTTCATGGCTTCGAACGCCGCGGGCTGTCGCTATTGTCAGGCGCACACGTCGTCTCAGGCAGTTCGCGCTGGTGCGCCTGAGGAGAAGATCGGGGCGGCGTTCGAATTCGAGACGAGCGCGCTGTTCTCGGAAGCGGAGCGGGCGGCGATGCGGCTGGCGCGTGACGCAGCGCTCGTCCCCAACGCCACCACCGCGGCGCACTTCGCTGCCCTCAACGGCCATTTCGACGACGCCCAGATCGTCGAGATTGTCGCTGTCATCTCACTCTTCGGGTTCCTCAACCGTTGGAACGACACGATGGCAACCACGCTGGAGGAGGAGCCCTTGCGATTCGGGGCACGACAGCTGAGCGCGCACGGGTGGAGCGCCGGTAAGCACGGCTGACCGCTCCGGCGCCTTGAGCCGCCGCTTCGCCCCACGCTTTCCGGTACACTCTTCCGATGCACGATACCTACTACGCCGCCCTTATCCGCGCGCGCGACGCGCTCACAGACCTGGAGGAGACGCTGGCCGGCGTACCCGACGCTGCGCTCGACTGGACGCCCGTGAGCGGCACCAACTCGCTGGCCGTGCTCACGCGCCATTCGATCACGGCGACCGCGTGGCTCGGCGCCCAGGCGAGCGGCATTGGCAGCGACCGCGAGGCCTACCTGAAGAACGAGCGCGCCGCTTCCTTTCGTGCTCGTGGCACAACGACGGCCGCGCTGCACGAAGAATTGACGAAGTTCTCCGATGAACTTGGTTTACTCCTGGCGCGCGGCAACGAAGCCACGCTCGCGGCGGAGGCCTCCTGGCCGATGGCCGACGGCCGCAATTGGAAGGGGGCCGAGTTCCTCATCCACGCGATTGCCCATCTCCGTGAACATGTCGGCCAGGCGCAGCTCCTGCGCGACCTCTGGCTGGCGAACTCGCGCGAAGGGCGCTAACAAAGTGGCGACGCCAGCGCCCACCTCGGCATTCATGCGCCTGGCACTCGACGCCGCGCGTGCGGCGCGAGGCCGCACCAGCCCGAACCCGTGGGTGGGGGCTGCCGTGGTGCGCGACGGCGTCGTTATCTCCACTGGCTTGACGCAGCCCACTGGCGGCGCTCACGCCGAGGCAGACGCGCTGGCGGGCGTCGACGCGCGCGGAGCCACGGTCTACGTCACGCTCGAGCCGTGTGCGCCGTTCGAGGGCAAACGGACGCCATCTTGCGCCG
>JAYUAG010000113.1:0-2376 GCA_043741475.1 Thermoflexaceae bacterium
GCGCGGGACGCTTCGCCGCCATGCCCATGATGCCCTTCACGGAGATGCGCGAACTCTCAACGGCCTTCAACACCATGGCCGCGCAGTTGCAGTCATCGCAACAGATGCTCGCCCACCAGGCCTTCCACGACCCGCTCACCGGTCTCCCCAACCGCGCCCACTTCATGGCCCGCGTCAGCGAAGCGGTCGCGCGGGGCGCTCCCCTCGCCGTCATGTTTGTCGACCTGGATCGTTTCAAAACGATCAATGACTCCCTCGGCCACGCTGTTGGCGATGCCCTCCTCACGGTCGTGGGCGCGCGCCTCCAGGGCGCCGGCGGCGATGCCCTCGTCTCCCGCCTCGGCGGCGACGAGTTCACCGTGGTCATCGAAGGCGAAGGCGCCGAAGGGCGGTCGTTCGAAATCGCCGACGGCATTCTTCGCCGCCTGAAGAAGCCCATCCAGGCTGGCGGCCACGAACTGTTCGTCAACGCCAGCATTGGAATCGCCCTGTCCGAAGGGCGCAAGGTGCCGATCACCGAGCTGCTGCGTCGTGCGGACATCGCGCTCTATAAGGCAAAGTCCGAAGGGCGCGGCCGCTACGTCGCCTTCCGCGCTTCCCACGACGTGTCGTCGGACCAGATCGACCTCGACATGGGCCTCCGCCGCGCCGTCGAACGCGACCAGTTGATCCTCGTCTACCAGCCCGAGATCGACCTTCGGACGGGCCAGATCCGCGGCATGGAGGCGCTCCTTCGCTGGAATCACCCTCACCTCGGCATCCTCTCCCCGGGCCAGTTCATTGCGATGGCCGAAGAGACAGGGGAGATCCTCAACCTTGGCCAATGGGCCCTCGACGAGGCCTGCCGGGAGACCGTCCGGCTGACAAAAGAGTCTCCCTTCGGCCGCGAACTGATAATCAGCGTCAACCTCTCGGGCGCCCAGTTCCGTGACCCCACGCTGGCCACGCGCGTGCGCGGCGCTCTGCGCGAATCCGGCCTGGAGCCGGCCCGCCTCTGTCTCGAACTCACCGAGAGCGTCCTCGTCGAAAACATCTCCGCCACGGTCCGAACGCTCGACACGCTGCGCTCGCTTGGCGTCCAGATCGCGATCGACGACTTTGGCACCGGCTACTCGTCCCTCAGCTACATCCAGAGTTTCGATGCCAATACCCTCAAGATCGACCAGGCGTTCGTCCGCCGCATCGGTCAGGATGCGCGCAGCAACGCGATCATCGAAGCCATCGTCGACCTCGCCCGCGCGCTCGACATGGGCATCACCGCTGAGGGCATCGAGACCCGCGCCCAGGCCGCCTACCTCGCACGTGCCGGCTGTCAGCGGGGACAGGGCCACTATTTCGCCGTCCCGCTCTCGGCCTCAGACTTCCAAGCGTTCATCGCCGGCCAGTATCAGTCGACGGCCGCCGCAGCCTGAGGCCCCACCGCACTCACAACCCGCCCCCCGCGGTGTAGAGTGCCGGTCGTGGGCGCTATCGGCCGCAACGACGTCAAGGTCTACCTGGACACGCTTCCCGACTCGTTCGAGTGGGAGTGGCTCTTGCGCATGGTCGAATATCGGGTGCACCGCAACCCTCCAGCGGCGGATCCCACGGCCGCTCCCGTCTTGGCAGCCCGCCCCGGTTCGCTCCGCTCCCGCGATACCATCGCTCCCCATTGAGGTTGCCGCGGGCCACCGTGCCCGCGGATTGGCGCTCGCAGGCGGGGGCCCTTCACAGCCGCTCGGCACAGCGACGCCGCTGGCACGGTAGCGGTCCTTGCGAAACCGTTATTGGGGCGCCACCGGCAGAGCCGCTGACGTGAGTCAGCGGACGGGCGTTCACCTAAACTGCAGGGCGCCTCGCGACGTCCCGAAGCGGCCCAACCGCCGGCTCACGCCGGCGGCTCTGATCGGCATTGGCCGAACAGCGAATGGGTTCACTAACTCCAGAAGGCCCGCTCCGCTTCCATCGGCGCGTCGAGGACTGCGCAGTCAGGGCCCAGCTTCATCGTCGCCCGCCGGCCAGGTTCGTACTGCGGCCACAGCGGCAGGCCTTCGTGCGACGGGTTGCCCCTCTTCGCGAACGCAAGCCACGCATCCATGACGCGATCTGCCAGCGCATCGACCGCCTCGCCTTCACCGGCGAGTGTCTTCATTGCCTCGAGGGCCTGCGTCCCGAACACGAACGGCAGGTCGATGGCGTGGCAGGCGCCGAGCATGCCGCCAAGCGAGGGCGACGGGTGCGTGAACAGGTAGCTGTACGTCGCCGCTGCGTGGGCGCTCTGCAGCGCTACCATCTTCGCCACGGGCACGCGCATCGCGGCATCGGTCGCAATCGCCTCGTACACCTCGAAGGGCGTGGCCGCTTCGCCGCGCGCCTCTCGCCCGTCCCGGTAGAGCG
>JAYUAG010000114.1:0-2366 GCA_043741475.1 Thermoflexaceae bacterium
CGGAGACCTCCTTACGAGCCAGGCACTCGTCCACGGCCGCGCGGCACTCGGCGCTCCGCTGGGAACGTTCGTGTTGCTCAACCTGCCCGCGCTGCTCAAGGCCGACCGTGCCGAAGCCATCGGTTTCTTCGTGGATGACCACGCTCGGGATGCGCTCGAAGGCGTTATCATCAACATCGTGAACAGCGGCGGCTTCGCGCGCCTGAGCGCAGCGGTTACCGTCAGGGAGTAAACGATGCGGAACCCGGGCGCGGCGATGTTCGTGGGGCGCCTTGCCCTGGGTCCGGCCGCCCTCGCGGGCTTCTTTCTCCCCTGGGCCGACGGCCGCGGCGTCCTTGCGGGCGCGCGCTTCTCCGGCTACGAGCTTTTGCACAGCGCCACCTTCCTCCAGTCCGCCGGGATCGACGGCTCGACGACAGCGCTGGCTGCGGTCGCCCGCGCTGTCCTCGTCGTGTTCGCCGTGACCGCGGTCTGCCACACGCTGCTGGCGATCATGGTCCCGAATGGGCTGGGACCGCGTGTCACCGGCTGGCTCCTGGTTGCATTGACGGCGACGGTGGTTGGCGTCGCGATATGGCAGGCGGGCATGCCGCTATTCGGGCTCTGGCTGGCGGCGGCCGGCGCGGGTGGGTTCGCCCTGAGCGAGGCGCTCGCCCATCCGCGGAAGCGGCCGAAACGCGCCCTCCTCAGGCCGGCTGATCCAACGACCCGTACCGCGAACGTGAGTGAGCGCCGCTGACGAACCACCCCAGACCACCACATCGCGATCCGGGAAGGTCGCGACGCGAACCGTGGCCGCGTATGCTCTCCGCTATCCCACCAGCAAGGCGCACACCCATGACCGCTGTCCAGGCACACGACCCCGCCGTCCTCGGCGACGACATCATCGCGGGCGAACTCCGCCGCTCCGTCAACAACTCCAACGATGCGAAGGGCAGCATTCACGACGACGCCACCGCCTCGAAGCTCGGCTTCCGCGGCGGTACGGTCGCGGGCTCCATCCACATGGAACTCTTCCCGCCCCTGCTCCTGCAGGCGTTCGGCGACCGCTGGTTCGAGCGCGGAACGCTTTCCACGTACTTTCTCAACGCCACCACGGACCGAGAGGCCGTGCGCGCCTACGTGAAGCGGCCCGCGGCCGGCGCCCGCGACGCCCAGGTCGATGTCTGGGTGCTGCGCGAAGACGGCATGCGCGTCGCCGAAGGTACGGCGTCCGTCGGCAACCCTGAAGCGCAGAGCGCGCTCCTTGCCCGGCCGCTGGATCGCTTCGAGACGGGTGAACTCCGCATCCTCCAGGGCATCGGCGAGGGCACGAGGTTCACGCCCGTAACCGTCCGCCAGACGCCGGCCGCGAACGAAGAACGGATGAACATCATCACCGAACCGCTCGACCTCTACACGAAGCCCACGCGCTGGGGCGCTCCCGTGGTCACGCCCACGGCCATGGTTCAGATGCTCTACGCGAAGAGCGTCGAGGCGCTACGCGGCAAGCTCGCGCCCGCCGTCGGCCTCTTCGGCGCAATCGAACTGCGCAACATCAACGGCCCCGTCCACGTCGATCGCGACTACACGGTCACGGGCGAGGTCGTGGCCGTGGGCCAGAGCCCCAAGACCGAGTACATGTGGTTCGAAACCGGAATGGACGACGCCGACGGCAAGCGCGTCGCCGAGATGCGGATGCTCCTGCGCTTCATGAAGGCCTCGTCTCCCGTGTACCAGTAGGAGTCGCGGCCGTCTCTGGCCGCTGGTGCAATCGACGGATGCACGGGGCTGTCGCCAGCCCGTACTCACCGCCCCGTGCCCGCAGCGGGGCACGGCTACCCCGTGTTGCGGCGGTTAACGCAGGCCTCGCGCGACTTGGATCGCCTCCTCGCGCTCCAGGTCGCCCTCAATCCGGAACGTCAGCCCCTCTCTCGCGAACACGAGCGCGCGGCCGCTGACCGTCCGTTGCGTCCCGGCGATTTCGCGGCCGGTGTTATCGAAGAAGGTCACGAGACGGTCGCCGCCGGTGATCCAATAGGCCTCCACGCCATCGATCGTGAGCTGCTCGACGGCGTTACTTCCGGCGAAGATCTGTTTGCCGAAGAACCCCTCGGTCGCCTTGAACTCCCAGATATCATAGGCCGGGTAGTCGAGGATTGCTGCCGGCAGCCCGCTGAACGCAGAGATGTAGAGGACCGGCTCGGGGCCGGGTGCGAACTTCGGTCTGAAGCCGAGCTTCGCCTGGATCTCGTCCACCGTGGCACGGGCGGCGATGCTCTCCAGACGGGGCGGCGTGGGGAGCGGCGTGGGCGTGACTCCGGGTGGCGGTGACGGGACGATGGTGATTTGCTCGCCCGGGACGGCCAGCCCGAGGAAATCGGCGA
>JAYUAG010000115.1:0-2363 GCA_043741475.1 Thermoflexaceae bacterium
CGGGATCAAGCGGACCTATCGGATCCACGTACCTGCCCAGGTCACGAACGCCACCCCCGCGGTGCTTGTGCTGAACTTTCACGGTCGCACCGGCACAGGCATCGACCAGGAGCTTACGTCTGGTCTGGTCCCCTTGAGCGACCGCGACGGATTCATCCTGCTCTCGCCGGACGGCACCGGGAGGGAGATGGGGTGGTCAGCGGGAGCGACGCCCCTGGGCGGAGTTGACGACGTAAAGTTTGTCCGGGACCTCCTGGATGCCGTCATGGGCGAGTTATGCATCGACGGCGGCAGAGTGTACGCAACCGGCTTTTCGAACGGCGCATTCATGTCCTCGCGCCTCGCTTGCGAGATGCCAGACCGCATCACCGCGGTCGCCGTGATCGGCGGCGTCGACCATCCGGCGCGCGCGTGCAGGGCGCCCATGCCTGTGCTCGCGATCCACGGGACGGCGGACCACATCGTGCCGATCGACGGTGGAATCGTGCGCGCATGGAATTACCGCGGCGCCCGGACGGCGATTCGGGAGTGGGCAGCGACTAACGGTTGCCGCCTCGCAGCGCCCGATTCGCCCGCAGCGAGCGGCGTCACGCGAGAAGGCTTCGAAGACTGTGCAGCCCCGACGGAGCTGCTCGTAGTAGAACGGGCCGGACACGTCTGGCCCGGATCTCCCGGAACCCCGAAGGCGCCGATCTCGGGAGCTGAGGTTGTGTGGCGCTTCCTCTCGTCGCAGCGAGTGCGGGCGCAGTAGTAGCGGCCGCGCAGCCGGGTGAAAGCAACGCGCTCGCCCCGGCAGCAGAAGACGCTCAGTCCCCAGTCAGCGGGGCGCTTCGCCATGCATCCGGTTTTGGGATCGCCACCATGCACCCCAGCGCGACCAGGTTCATCGCGACGCCCATCAGGATCGGGAGGGTGTAACTCTCCCGCGCGTCGTAGATTGCGCCCGCGAGCGTCGGGCCCACGAGGGCGCCGAGCCCCGCGCCTGTGTAGAGCAGCCCGATGATGCCACCGGCGTTGCGGGGGCCGAAGTAGTCGACCGCCAGCGCCGGCACGAGGGCGACGAAGCCGCCGTAGGCCGTCCCGAACAGCAGCGCGAAGACGATCAGCGACCACGCCTCCGTCGCCGCCAGCCACAACAGCAGCGAACCCGCCATGGCAGCGAACGTGCCGCCAAGCGCGGCGCGGCGGCCGACGCGGTCCGCCGCGCCCCCGAGCAACAACCGCCCGGCCGTGCTGCCTACGCCGATCATGCCGATAAGGAGCGCGCCCTGGGTCCGCGAGAGTCCGTGGTCGCGCGCGTAGGGTGCGAGATGCGCGAAGGGGATGAACAACCCCAGCCCGGTCGCCACGACGGCGGCGTACAACAGCCAGTACGGCCGCGAGCGCAACGCATCTCGCACGGCGATTCCAGGCGAACTATGCCGCTCCGAAGTGGCGGCCGACTTCGCGCCACCGTCAGGCTGCAGGCCGCGCGCGTGGGGCGAGTGCTCGATCATCAGCGCGCCCGGCACGCCAATGACCAGCGTCGTCACGGCGAGCGCGATGTAGGCGCTGCGCCAGCCCCACGCGTCTATCAGCCAGGCGGCGGCGAGCGGCATGACGAGCGTGCCCGCGCCGATGCCCGAGACTGCTATTCCGGAGGCGAACCCACGGCGGACTGTGAACCAGCGCTGCACGGCCCCGACCGCGGGCACGTAGGCCATCCCGACGCCGACGCCGACCCCAAGGCTGTAGGTGAGGTACACCTGCCAGAGCGTCTGCGCCGCGCTCGCGAGCAGGAGCCCGGTCGCCGTCACGACAACGCCGGCGAGAATCACGCGTCGCGGCCCCACACGGTCAGCCACCGGTCCACTGACGGCGCCGAGGGCGAAATAGAGGAAGCCCGTTATCGCGAAGACGAGCGAGACATCGCCGCGAGTGGCGTGGAACTCGTCCCGCAAGGACTCGAAAAACGCGGCGAAGGAGTAGGCCGTCCCGAAGCCGACGAACAGCACGGCCGCCGCCCCGCCAACGACCACCCAGCCGTGAAAGATGGGTGATCGCTCGGAGTCGTGTTGGGCCATCGCCGGATTGTACGGATCGGTTCGAGCTGTGCGAGCAGCGGGGCGCGGTTTTGCACGAAACCCAGACGGCCGCAGGGTCAGTCCGAACCGCGACGGTCACGGAGCGGGCTGTTGTCACACGGCGGCCGGGACACGGTTGGACCCGTCGCCGGGCATGGTCGCTACGACCCGCTTGTTGACGCGCTCGGCTCGATCCCGCTCCAGGAGACGATCTTGGCGGACTACTTCGGCCGTACCCACCTCGGCAAGATTCGCGCGGTGGCGATGCCGTTCTCCATCGTCTTCGGCGCGGGCGGCCCG
>JAYUAG010000116.1:0-2359 GCA_043741475.1 Thermoflexaceae bacterium
GGGCGCCGCGGCCGCCTCCTGCGCTTTCGAGTGCGTCCCCGGCTTCACCGACCAGGCGATCCGCATGCACGACCTCGACGCCGAGGGCGTGGACCAGGAGATCATCTTCCCGCAGAAGTTCTTCACCCTCCTCTTCCTTGAGAACCTCCAGGAGAAGGAGTGGTGCGCGCGCGCCTACAACCAGGCGCTCAGCGAATTCTGCGCGGGTCAACCGGATCGGCTGCACGGCGTCGCCATCCTCAATTGGTGGGAGCCGGCGGCGACGAAGGACGCGATCGCGGAGATCAAGTCGCTCGGCTTCAAGACGATGATGGTCCCCATCCAGCCGGGAAAGTACGCCGATGGCGAGCCCATCCACTATCACGACGAGCGCATGGAGCCGTTCTGGGCGGCGATCGAAGAGTCCGGCCTCCCGCTCTGCTTCCACATCGGCGAGCGTCCGATCAACCCGTCGACTTCGCCCCGCGGCGCCGCCGGCATCTTCGTCATGCAGCAGATGGGCGGCATGCGCAACGTCTGGTCTACGCTCACCTTCGGTGGCGTCTTCGACCGCAACCCGGACCTCCGCGTGGTGTTCGTCGAAAGCGGGCTTCACTGGGTACCCGGCGCGCTCCAGGAAGCGGACATGATCTACGAGTCCTTCCCCAGCCACGTGCGCCCGAAACTCAGCAATCTCCCGAGCCATTACTGGTTCAAGAACTGCTGGGCGACGTTCATGGTCGACCCCGCCGGCATCGAGATGATCCACCGCATCGGCGCCGACCGGGCGCTCTGGTCTTCGGACTACCCGCACAACGAGAGCACGCTCGGCTACACGCGCAGCGCCGTCCAGGCCGTCTTCGACAGCACGAGCGAAGAAAACGCGAGGAAGATCGTGGGCGGCAACGCGATCAAGCTCTTCGGCCTCCCCGCCTGACGGCGCCTGAGGGAACCGCGCGCGTCAGGCGCCCGCCGTCAGGGGACCGCGCGTGGCGGGCGACGACAACATCGTCATCCTGATGGCTATCGCGGCGCGACCGCTGGCCACGCCGCCCGATCCGTACCGCGAACGTCCATGAGCGCGTATCGCAGCAGGATGCCCGGATTGCGGTCGCCGCTCTTGCCTGCGCCTTCCCGCCGTTCGTGGTGAAATAGAGCTGATGCCGCCGTTTCAAATCCTGATCGCTATCGCCATGCCCGTCCTTATGGTTGCAGGCGCCATCGCCGCGCTCCGCTCGGCGAAAAAAGATGACCTGCCCAAGCCGCCGGAACAGACCTGGCAGGATGACTCGCTGACTCAGTGGCGGCTGGAACGCGACGCCGCCGCCACGGCCGAGCGCGAGGCGCGCGTGGACGAGGCGACGACTCGTGCGCTCTCGGGCGGCAAGGCCGAAGAAGGAGAGAGCCCCGTGCGCCACCAGCGCATCGGCGGTTAAGAGAACCACGGGCCGGAACCACAAAGGCACAAAGATCACACGAAGGCACGAAAAAAGGACTTCGTGTTCTTTGTGGGATCTTCGTGTCTTTGTGGTTTAGTTCCTCTACCGGAGGTCTTTCCAGGGCATGGGATGCGGGTCGGCGATGAAGGTGTTGCGGAGTACGCCGATGCCGCTCACTTCCACCTCGACCACATCGCCGGACTTGAGCGCGGTGGGCTGGCCGGAGGTACCGGTGAAGATCACGTCTCCCGGCTCTAGAGCGACCACACGGCTGATGAAGCTGATCGTCTCGGCAACGTTGTTGATCATCTCGCCGGTGTTGCAGCGCTGCACTTCCGTCCCGTTCAGCCGCGTCGAGAGGTCCATGTTCGTGGCATCGAGGCCATCCACAATCCAGGGGCCGATGGGGCCGAAGCCATCCGAAGACTTGCCCCGGAACCATTGCATGTCGCCTCGCTGCCAGTCGCGCGCGCTCACATCGTTGCCGCAGGTGTAGCCGAGGACGTAGCTGAGGGCATCGTCCACGCTCACTCGGGAGCAGCGTTTGCCGATGACTGCCACCAGTTCCCCTTCGTAGTCGACCCGTTCGCAGCCGGCGGGCAGGACGATGGCGTCGCCCGGATTGGCGAGCGTGTTGTTGCCCTTGACGAAGATCTCGGGGCGCGGACTGGGAGCGCGTTGGCCGAGGTGGCTGGGGTAGTTGACGGCCACCGCGAGCATCAGCCGCGGCGCCACGGGCGCGAGCAGCGCGACCGAGGCGAGAGCCACCGCGGGGCCGCTGGCCTCACGCGGGCCGAAGAGGCCACCATGGATGGGGGTAATCGAGTCGCCCTCGACGAGTCCATAACTGATAGCGCCGTCCGAGCGGAAGCGCGCGATTCTCATGTGGTTCCCCTGTCCGCGAAGTGACGGTCCTGCCGGCGGCGGAGAGGCGATCGTAG
>JAYUAG010000117.1:0-2346 GCA_043741475.1 Thermoflexaceae bacterium
ATCGCGGGGCCGTTAAGGACGATGCCCCCCTCCACCTGAGACATGTCGATGTGCTGGCCTTCGCCGGTGCGGTTGCGGTGGTGGAGGGCCATCATCACGGCGATCGCCGCCTGGTAGCCGGCCGTGTGGTCCATGTAGCTGAATCCCCAGCCGGCGGGGTCACGGCCGGGGAGACCGGACGTGTAGGTCAGGCCGCTCAGGGCCTGGGCAGTCGGGCCCCAGGTGGTGAACGCCTTGTCGCGGCCGGAGTGGCCGAAGCCCGAGATCGAGCAGTAGATGATGTCCGGCTTTATATCCTTGAGCTGCGGGTAGTCGAGCTCCCAGGAGGTCATCACGCCGCTGGAGAAGTTCTCGACGACGACATCACTCTCGGCGATCAGGCGCCGGAGCACATCCATGCCCATGGGGTGGCGGACGTTGAGGAGCACGCTCTTCTTGTTGCGGTTGAAGTAGTTGAAGAAGCCGGAGTTGTTGAGGGTCGGGCGGTCGCCGACGATCGGGCGGCCAAGGCGGATGGAATCGGCCGCCTGGGCGTGCTCGATTCGGATCACTTCGGCGCCGAAGTCGGCCAGCACGCGGGTGCAGGTCGGGCCGGCGATGATCCAGGTGAGGTCGCAGACGCGGATTCCGGCAAGCGGGAGTTCGGACATGCGGGCGATTCTACGCGGTGTCAGCCGCTGTGATCTCGCGGGTTCGCGACGCCGCTTATACTGGGGTGGAAAGAGCCCGAGGAGGACGATCCGCTATGGAAGCGCCCAAACAGATCACACCAACGAAGCTCGCGGACTACCTGGAGATCCTGACGAAGACGGCCTTCGAGCCGGGACTGAACTGGCAGGTGATCGAGCGCAAGTGGCCCGGCTTCCAGGAAGCCTTCGAGCACTTCGACCCCGCCACCGTGGCGAACCTCAGCCCGGACCAGGTGGACGCGCTGACGAACGACGAGAGGATCGTCCGCAGCCGCAAGAAGATCGAGGCGACGGTGCACAACGCGCAGGCGATGATCGCGGCGGAGAAGGAATTCGGCAGCTTCAAGCGCTACCTCGGATCGAAGGGTGACTTCGCCGAACAGGTGAAGGACATGCGGAAGCGCTTCAAGTTCGTCGGGGACTTCGGCGCCTACTACTTCATGTACGTCGTAGGAGAGCCGGTGCCGGAACACCACGAGATGCGGGCGAAGCTGCTCGAGGGCGGAAAGAAAGAGACGTAGCGGCCGGCCGCCGGGACGCGTACGAGCGCTGGCGACGAGGACGAACAAGAAAGAGAGGGGTGGCCGATTGGCCACCCCTCTTTCATGGTGATGGCGCCAGGCAGCGCTAGCTGTCGTTGTCGTGGCGCCCGTAGCGTGCCACGCGGGAGGCGCGATTGCTGGCGGGGGCGTGGACGCGGCGGCGGTGGGACGAACCCCAGAGGGCGAAGCCGCTGCTGAACACGGCCAGTGCCAGGCCGATGAGGGCGAGGTTCAGACCGCTGCCGGCGAACCCACCAGCGGCGCCGCTACCAGCGGACGGGGGCTGTGGCGGCGGCGGCGTTGTCGGAGGGGGCGTGACGTTCGTCGTCGGCGGCTGAGTCGGAGGAGGCGTCGCCGGCCTGGGCGTGGGCGGAGGCGGCGGCGGGACGTCACGCACGGTGAAGCGCGCACTGGAATCGCAATCGCCGTTCTCGTCGGTCACGAAGACCCAGTAGGCGCCGTTGCTGATGCCGCCGGGGACCGTGATTTTGATTTCGCCGCGGCCATCGGGACCGGTCTTACCGGTGCCGACCACAGGGTCGCCCGCGGACCGGAAGATCACGCGGACTCCGATGTTGGGGACGAAGTTGTAGACGCTCACGGTCACGACCGTCCCGGCGGGGCCGAAGTTCGGCGTCAGGGTGACGTAGGGATTTCCGTGGCCGTTGGGGCCATCGTCGGCCGATGCTGCGGTCGGCACGAGGCCGAGGCAACCGACGAGCAAGATGGCGATCAAGAGCAGGCGGGGGCGCATGCCGCTCCTCCAAAAGGGGGTTACCTAGACTTTACGCAAATGTTACCCGTTTCACAAGTGTTCTTATGGCAAGTACGTCGTGGCCCGCGACCAATCCTGTGGAAACTGGGCCGAACGCGACCGCGAGAGCGGTTCTGGTAAGCTTGGCAGTAGACGCCGCGGGCCCGTTCCACGGGCTGCCCGCGGGCGCCAGCATGTAGCCGTGATCGTCCGGTTTTCCGTGCCCCCGTAGCTCAGCGGATAGAGCAGTGGTTTCCTAAACCATGTGCCCAGGTTCGATTCCTGGCGGGGGCACCAGCTCGTATCAACGTCTCTGGCGCACCAGCGAGCGAGGTCGCTCGACGAAGTACTCCGCTGGCGT
>JAYUAG010000118.1:0-2346 GCA_043741475.1 Thermoflexaceae bacterium
CGGACGCTAAGCACCCTCCCCTGTATCCTCACCGGGCCGCGGCCAGACCTGACCGTCGCGCCAAATCTCGACCCCAGGGATACGCGCCCCATGGCTGTCCTTCTCGACCAGAACACTCGCCTCATCGTCCAGGGCATCGGCACCGAAGGGGCGAACCACATGCGCCGCTCGATCGCCTACGGAACAACCGTGGTCGGCGCCATTCACCCCAGGCGCGGCGGCGAACAGCAGGACGGCGTCCCGATCTTCACGACGGTCGACCAGGCGGTGCGCGAGACGGGCGCGAACGTGAGCATCATCTTCGTGCCCGCGCCCGGCGCAGCGGACGCGATCCTGGAGGCCGCCGCCGCCGGCGTGCCCCTCGTCGTCTGCATCACCGAGGGCATGCCTGTGCTCGATATGGTGAAGGTGAAGGCGGCGCTCCAGGGCGGTTCGACGAGGCTCATCGGGCCCAACTGCCCCGGCGTCATGACCCCTTCGACGAAGACGCGCGTGGGCATCATGCCGGGCGACGTGTTCCTTCCGGGCGGCGTGGGCGTCGTCAGCCGCTCGGGGACGCTCGTCTACGAGGTGGTGGCCCAGCTCACGGCGGCGGGCATCGGCCAGAGCACCTGTATCGGCGTCGGTGGCGACCCGATCATCGGCACCCGCCAGGTCGAAGCGGTGCGCCTCTTGAACGAAGACCCGGACACCGAGGCTATCGTCATGGTGGGCGAAATCGGCGGCAGCGCCGAGCAGGAAGCAGCCGCCTACATCAAGGCGCACGTGCGGAAGCCGGTCGTGGCGTTCATCGCCGGGGCGACCGCTCCTCCCGGGCGGCGCATGGGCCACGCGGGCGCGATCATCAGTGGCGAAGACGGCAAGGCCGAGAACAAGAAGGCGGCTCTGCGCGAGGCCGGCGCCTACGTCAGCGATTCGCCCGCGGACATCGGCATCACGATGAAGCGCGCGCTGACGGAGCGCGGCCTCCTCAAGTAGTTAGCTTACGCATCATCGATCGAGGGGTGGGAACACATGCCTGATTCGCACGATGTGATAGTCATCGGCGGCGGCTTCGCCGGCGGCGCAATGGCGACCGTGCTCGCGCGCGCGGGCAAAGACGTGCTCGTGCTCGAAAAGAGCGACGTTTACCGCGACCTCGTGCGCGGCGAATGGATTGCGCCCTGGGGCCTGGTCGAGGCGCAACGGCTCGGGCTCTACGACACGCTCGCCGCGGCCAAGGGCCACCACGTCGCCTTCCACGTCGAATACGGCGAAGGCATCGTGCCCGCCGAAGCGGAGGGTGAGAAGCTCGCACTCGCCGTCCTGCCCGGCATCCCCGGGCCACTCTGCGTCGGCCATCCTGCTGCCTGCAACGCGCTTCACGCGAGCGCGACGGCGGCCGGCGCGACGGTCATTTGTGGCGTCGACGAGGTCCTCGCCGAAGCCGGCCCATCGCCTACGGTGGGCTACCGGGCCGGCGGCGAAAAACACACCGCCCGCGCATCACTGATCATCGTCGCCGACGGCCGCAACTCGACGATACGCGGCCAGCTCGGCTTCGAACTGCAACGCGACCGGCCTCACCACTGGTTCTCTGGCCTGCTGGTCGAGGGCGCCCACGCCTGGCCTGACGAGATCCAGACCATGGGTACTGAAGGCAACGTCCAGTTCTTCGTGTTCCCCCAGGGCGAAGGGCGGCTGCGCCTCTACCTGAGCACGGCGCTCACTGAGCGTCCGAACTCAGGCGCCGAGGCACGCGCAAGCCGCTTCCTCGACTCCTTCCGGCTCTCTACCCTTCCCCACGCCGAGGCCATTGCCGGGGCCACTATCGCCGGCCCGTGCAACGCCGTCCCGAATGAGGACACCTGGGTAGACGTGCCCGCCTGCCAAGGCGTCGTCCTGATAGGTGACTCCGCCGGGTGGAACGACCCGATCACGGGTCAGGGCCTCTCCATCTCCCTCCGCGACGTGCGCATCGTGAGCGAGCTGTTGCTCGGTGGGAGCGAGTGGACCGCTGATTTCTTCGCACCTTATGTCGAGGAACGCCGTGAAAGGATGCGGCGGCTGCGCTTCGCGGCGGCCGTGGACTCGCTCGTGCACGCCGAGTTTGGCGAAGCGGCGATGCGCCGGCGGCTGGCGATCGGCGCGCGTCGCAAGGCCGATCCGTCGTTCCTCATGTCGCAGCTCGCCGTCATGGTCGGCCCGGAGATGGTGCCGCCCGACGCGTTTAGTGAGGACGTCTGGCAGCAGGCGCTCGCAATGGGGGCATAACGAACGGCCTGGTAGCCGTGCCCCACTGTGGGCACGGGCGGACGAAGGATGTACGGCGCAGGGCGCTCCTGACGGCGAGCTGACTCCAGCGGC
>JAYUAG010000119.1:0-2345 GCA_043741475.1 Thermoflexaceae bacterium
CCTCCAGAGGCGCCCGTGGGCGAAGCCGACCTCGCGATCGAAGTCACGCGCGTGGAGGAGGGAGGGGCGGAGATTGATGACGCCAAAGACCGCAAACAGGCGTTCCTCGACATGTTGGACCGAATCTGGGCGATGCCAAGGACGGGCGTTCGGCCTACTCGCGAAGAAGTCGACGCATACGTCGAAGACTTGCGGGGCGACTGGGATTGATCAGGGTGTTCCTCGATACAAACACTGTGATCTACCTTCAGAGCGTTCTTCGAAGGGTGCACCGTCGCGCCGATGGCCCCGGCAGTATTCGACCGGGCAGCCGATATCCGCGCCGCCGGCCTTCGGACGGCCGATGCGCTCCACCTCGCCGCGGCGGAGGCGACCAGCTGCGACGAATTCTGGACGAACGACCGGCGGCTCTCCGGCGCGAGTTCGACCACTCTTCGCGTGTTCTGAACGCCGAGCGCATAACCGGCCAGCGCCCTATCATCGACCAAACGACATCCACCGATGCCGCCCGCCGCTGCGCGGGCGAGGAGAATCCTGTGCTGCGAATCCGCCTCCGGCGAACCGGAAAGACCAAGAAGCCCTACTACCGCGTCGTCGTCGCCAACCAGCCAGACCGGCGTGACGGCGATTTCCTCGAAACGCTCGGTTCGTACGACCCGCACACCGATCCGCCGACGATCACCATCGACGCCGAGAAGACCAGGGCCTGGATCGCGAAGGGCGCTCAGCCCTCCGAATCCGCCGAAAAAATCCTCCGCCGGGCAGGCGTCCTTGAAGCACCCGCGAAGGTGAACTGACATGGCCATGGTTGCCCAACTGGTCGAATACCTTGCGAAGGCACTCGTCGACAACCCTGATGAGGTGCGCGTCGAAGAACGGCGCGACGGCGACCGGCTCGATGTCCGGCTCGATGTCGCCGAAACCGACTGGGGACAGGTGATCGGCCGGGGCGGCCGCATCGCAACGGGCATCCGGCAGCTGGCCAAGGTCGGCGCTGTCAAAGAAGACGTCCGCATGCGCCTGGAGATTGGCGACTGACCCCGAAACCCCATCCAGCTATGGCAAGACCACGAGGCCCACGGCCCCCTGGCGGAGCGCCAGCGGCGAAAGCCCTGCTCTCGCCGCTGCATGGAGCTTCCGCCGAACCCGCCGAGGGTTTCACGGCAGTCGGTCGCGTGGTGAAGCCGCACGGCATTCGCGGCGAGTTCAAGGCGGCGGCCTTCGCCGCCGGCGCCCCGAACATGCAGCCCGGCCGCAGCGTCCACATCGGCGGCCAGCGTCTGAAGCTCATTACGCGGCGGGAAGACAAGGGGATGTGGGTGCTTCGGCTCGAGGGCTTCAATGATCGCGAGACGGTCGAGCGTTTTCGCGGCCAACTCATCGAAGTTGAAGACGCGACGATTGGCCGGGCCGACCCCGAATCGTACTTTCTGCACGAACTGATCGGCCTGCGCGTAGTCACGGCTGATGGCGAAGAGCTCGGGCGCGTCGCTGAGGTGCTGCAGCCGGGCGCGAACGATGTCTACGTCGTTTCCGGGTCGCGCGGCGAGCTGCTGATCCCTGCAATTGATCAGGTTGTCTCGTCAATTGACCTAACGGTAGGTGTAATGACCATCACACCTATAGCGGGATTATTAGACAAACCGAAATAGTCCATTGAAACCGCCTATCGCAGGGGTTAGACTGCCGGAGGCTCCGGCGTGGTGGTAGGGGTATCGGTTCGCTGGAGACCACGATTGTCGAGGGGGTCCCTTCCGCATGTCTAAGGCTGAAGTGCTCCAGATGGTGGACCACTGTGTCCACCACTGGGTTCTCGATCCACCGAGAGGCGAACTGACGAGCGGCCGCTGCAAGAAGTGCGGCGCCGCCCGCGAGTTCACCGGCGAGACCAGCTACCGCATCGGCCGGGGGTCCTCACACAGACACTGAAGCATCTGACCGGCCGGACCAGGCAGAGGGGCCGCTCTAGCGAGCGGCCCCCTTTTGCATTCGCGCCTAACCGCGGCCTAGCCGGCGGATTCTACGACACGCGCGCCTTTCGTGTTGGACGGCCGGTATGCCGACGCGGACAATGGCTCCATGAGCTGGGTTCCATCCGCGCTCCCGGACGCACCCGCCTTCGAGGGCTGGCTTGCCAACCGGCCCGAGTTGTTGCAACTCTACCGCCGCTTCTACACGACGCCATGGGACGACTCGCTTTTGCCGGTGCGCCTCCTGGAACTCTGCCGCCTGCGCATTGCCCAGTTGCACGAGAGCGACGCGGAAATGGCGGTCCGCGACCCGATGGTCGTCGATGATGCCGCACTCGCAGCGCTGCCCGCATGGGAGCGTTCCACACGGTTCTC
>JAYUAG010000120.1:0-5623 GCA_043741475.1 Thermoflexaceae bacterium
CCACCACGAGCCCCAAGGCGGGCCGGGACATCAGTGTCCGGAAGTCACGTAGTGGGGGCACGGGCGCGAGTCTACTCCTTTGCCGCGGACCCGTTCGGGAGCGGACCATCGCCCAATCGTGCCGCGCCTCCGATGCCCGCGCCAAGGTCGCCTGCGGGACCATGAGCATGATGTCCTCGTCGTCCGGTTGACTTCACCGCATTCAGCCGCTACGAATGGCGCGCGGCCAGGACGGGCGAGCCCGGTGGCCCTTAGCGAGGTGTCACGATGCCCGATCTCCGCTGGATCGACGATCAGCCCTACTACGCCAGGACACCGTTCCTGACCCGCGCCAACGTGGGCGAAGTGATCCCCGAGCCACCCAGCCCGGCGGGCTGGGATCTCGTCTTCGCCAATGGCGGCGTCATCCGCGGATGGCGCGATTGTGGCGTCAACCGGCTCGGCATCGGCGAAGAAGAACTTGACCCCGACCCGAACCGCATGGAGTGGATCGGCCTCCAGGGTGGCTATGGCTACCTCAACGCCACCTGGATCAGGGTTTGGGGCGAGCGCACGCCGGGCATGTCCGCCGCCGCAATCGACGCCGCCTACTTCGGTGACCACCCGGACGTGCCGCCCTACGTGGCGGAACCCTGGCACGCCAACCCGGCGACGACCGCGCGCATGGAGGAGTGGCTCGGATGGGTGATGGGCACGATGGAACAGCCCGAACTCGAAGCCGACCGCCTACAGGCACGCGCCATCCGCGCCAGCCGACCGGATCTCCGCGCGCTCAGCGACGGCGAACTCCTCGAACGCGCCATCAGCCTGCGCCCGGTCTGCCGCCACATGTTCGACCAACACATCAACCAGAGCGGCGCCGCAGCGATCGGCCCGGGCACTATCGCTGCCATCTGCGGCGCACTCGGGCGGCCCGAAGCAGCGATGAAACTGATCAGCGGCTTCGGCGGTGTCGACTCGGCCGCGCCCTCCTACGCCATGTGGGATCTTGGCCGCATTGTCCGCGCGTCCTCGTCCCTCCCGGCCCTGTTCAACCGCGGTCCGGGCGGGTTGACCGCCGCCTTGCACGCCTCCACCGAGCCCGACGCCGAGCGCTTCTGCGAGGCCCTCGATGGCTTCCTGGCGGAGTTCGGCTCCCGCGGCCCCAACGAATGGGACATCCTCGCCGAGACCTGGGAGACCAACCCGGACCTGGCGCTCGCAGCCATCGACCGCATGCGCCTCGCCCCTGCGTCGAGCGCGCCCACGCTCAGCAACGCCGCCCGCGAAGCGGAACGCCACGCGGTGATGGAAGAAGTGACGGCAGCGCTCGCCGCCGACCGCGATACAAGCGCCCTCTTCCGCGCCGCTTCCGCGAGCGCCGCGACCTTTGTACCGGGCCGCGAGCGGTCGAAAACGAGCATCATCCGCGTCATCGAAGAGGTCCGCGTCGCCATGCGCGAACTCGGACGCCGTGCTGTCGAGCGGGACGATGTCGCCGCCGCTTCCGATCTTTGCTTCCTCTTCGGCGACGAACTCGCTTCGTATGCGGCCGGCCGGCTCACCGGCGTCCGCAGCCTGGTCGAACAGCGCAAGGCGCACTACCACTGGCTGCTCACCCTCGAACCGCCCTTCATCATCAACGGGCCGCCGCCACCGAACACCACGTGGTCGCTTCGAAGCGACCATGTGGTCGCTCCCGTGAGCGCGGGCGACGAACTGCGCGGTATGCCTGGTTGTCCCGGCCTCGTCCGCGGGCGCGCTCGCGTCGTCCTCGACCCGTCCGACCCCACCATCCTCGAGGCCGGCGACATCCTCATCGCGCCCATGACCGACCCTGCCTGGACGCCGCTCTTCGTGGCCGCGGGCGGCGTGGTGGTCGATGTCGGCGCTGCGCTGAGCCACGCGATCATCGTCAGCCGGGAACTCGGCATCCCCTGCGTCGTCTCCGTCACGGACGCCTCGCGCCGCATCCCGGACGGCGCCCTGGTCGAAGTCAACGGCGACCAGGGCACGGTTACGGTGCTGGAGCTTCCGGGGTAACCGGATTGAGCCGGAGTCGACGGCACGCCGTCTTAGCCCGGCATGACGCGCGTGCCGTATTCCCCCGCGATTTCGGTCAGCGCCGCGAATAGCTCCGGCGAGTAGTCCACGCCACCCAAATGGCTGCTGATGCCGCCGTCCACGACAAGTGTGCCTCCGGTCATGTAGCTTGAGGCGTCCGAGGCGAGGAAGAGCAGCGCGCCATCGAGTTCGCCGTCCCTGCCCACACGGCCCATCGGCGTCATCGCCTCGATGCGCTGCATGAACGGCGGCAGCCCGAAGAACGGTCCGGTCATTTCGCTTGGGAACCAGCCGGGGCAGAGCGCGTTTACCCGTACGCCCCGGCCCGCCCAGCTCACGGCGAGGTTCCGCGTCAGGTTGATCACCGCCGCCTTCGAAGCCTGGTAGGCCGTGGGGAAGTGCGCCGACGCACCGAGCCCTGCGATTGAGGCAATGTTGATGATCGAGCCGCCCTTGCCGTCGGCCAGCTGCCGCGACCCGACCTCGCGGCAGAAGCTGAACAGCCCGTTGACGTTCGTCAGCATCGTTTGGGCGAAGAGGGCGTCAGGGATGCGCTCGGGCATGATGCCCGTCTCGGCGATGTAGCCCGCGTTGTTCACGAGGATGTCGACCCGGCCGAACTTCTCCCAGGCGGCCTCAACCGTTGCCGTCACCTGCGCCGGGTCGGTTACGTCGCAACCCTGGACGAGCACCTTCGTGTCTCGCGCCACCAGGCCGGCCGCGACTTCGCCGAGCTTATCCAGGCTGCGCGCCGCGAGAACGAGGTTCGCGCCCGCCTCCGCGAGCGTCGCCGCCATGCGCGTCCCGAGGCCATACGAGGCCCCCGTCACAATCGCCGTGCGACCTTTCAACGAAAACGAATCGATGACAGACATTGGCCCTCCTGAAGAAGGGCGGACGATACCACGCGAGCTGCCCGGCGACCAACGCCACCGCTTCCGCTTCCGCTTCCGCGATTCGGGATAGCACATTTGCGAGCGGGCAAATTGGTCGGGGTGCCGCGATTCGAACGCGGGACCTCCTGAACCCCATTCAGGTGCGCTACCAGGCTGCGCTACACCCCGGACCGGTTGTGTGTCCGCCCAGCGGGCACGCCCACTGACTGTACGGCGGCAGCCGCTTCCCGGTCAAAATCCGTTGGTCTATGCCGGAGCAACCCCGACAATGGCGCGATGACGGATGTCGCAATCGTTGGGGCAGGCGTGGCAGGCCTCGCGGCAGCCTGGGCGCTGAAGGGTTACGGCCACACAGCGACGATCTTCGAGGCCAGTGGCCGGCTGGGTGGGCGCGCCTCCACGGTCGAGCGCGCCACACTGCGTTTCGACGATGGCGCCCAGTTCTTCCGCACGGACACCGCGCTCACCGCGGAGGCTGTCCTCCATCGCCTCCCGACGATTGATCTCCTCGATATCCGCCGCGACGTCCGGCCCTTCGACAGTTCGGGCGCGCTCGGTCCCGGCGACGATGCCCAGAACGCGGCGCCCAAGTGGGTTTACCGGCACGGTATCGCCCACCTGGCGACGCTGCTCTGGCGAGCCACAGGGGCGACCGTCCAACTGAACTGGTCGGTCACCAGCGTCGCGCCTACGGCCAGTGGCTGGCGCGTTCGCGGCGACAAGGGCGACGCGGGCCCCTTCGCCGCCGCGCTCGTTACCACCCCGCCTTCCGCGGCGCGAAGATTGGTCGAGGCATCGGTCTTTGACATCCCCACGAAAACCGAACTCCTTTCAGGCCTCGAAACCGGGCGCCACCGGCCGATCATCTCGGTCGCGCTCGGCCTCGGCGCGGCACTCGGGGCGCCGGAGGACGCGTACGCGCTCGTGAACAGCGACCGCCGGCACGCGATCAGTTGGCTCGCGTTTGAGGACGCGAAACCGGGCTATGTCCCGGCGGGCCACGGCGTGCTCGTTGCCCAGATGGCGGCTCACTGGAGTGAGCCGCGGATGGCGGCCACCGACCGCGAAGTCGCAAGCGAAGCGGCTGGCGCAGTCAGCGGCCTGCTCGATCGCCGCATCACGCCCTGCTGGTGGCACGTCACGCGCTGGTCCGAGGCCCTCCCCGACGCCCTGATCGATGCCTCGAAGCTTGCAATAGCAGAGCCGGATGGCCTTTTCGTCGCCGGCGACGGCCTCATTGGTGGACGCGTTCATCTCGCGCTTGAATCGGGGCTTGCCGCCGGGCAACGGATCGCCGCGGCATTGAGCGGGGCGCGTCGTCCTATCTCCTAACCCCCGCGCGCTCGACCCTAACCGCGTGGACCAGTCCCGCATCCGCAACTTCTGCATCATCGCCCACATCGACCACGGCAAATCCACGCTCGCCGACCGCCTCCTGGAGACGACCGGCACCGTGAGCAAGCGCGACATGGCCGAGCAGCTGCTCGACTCGATGGACCTCGAGCGCGAGAAGGGCATCACGATCAAGGCCGCGGCCGCGCGCATGGCCTATCGCGGCGCGGACGGGACCGAATACGAGTTCAACCTCATCGACACGCCTGGCCACGTGGACTTCACCTACGAGGTCTCGCGAAGCCTGGCCGCCTGCGAGGGCGCCGTGCTTGTGGTCGACGCCTCGCAGGGGATCGAGGCGCAGACGCTGGCGAACGTCTACCTCGCCATGAACCTCGACCTCAAGCTCATCCCTGTGCTCAACAAGATCGACTTGCCCCACGCCGACCCGGAACGGGTGGGGCACGAACTCGAACGCGTGATCGGCTTCGACGCGGACGAGATCATGACGGCCAGCGCGAAGGAGGGCGTCGGCGTGATCGAGATTCTCGCTGCCATCGCCGAGCGCATCCCACCGCCGAAGGGGTCGCCGACGGCGCCCTTGCAGGCGCTGATCTTCGACTCCAAGTACGACGTCTACAAGGGCGTTGTCGCACACGTGCGCGTCTTCAATGGCGAGCTCAAGGGCCGTCAGCCGCTGAAGCTGATGCAGACCGAGGTCGTGTTCGAGCCGCTCGAATACGGCATCTTCAGTCCCCAGATGCGCCCGCTCGCCGCGCTGGGCTGCGGTGAAGTGGGCTACGTCGCCACCGGGCTCAAGGACGTGGCCGAGTGTCGCGTGGGCGACACGATTACGCTCGCGGCCGCGCCCGCCGCCGCGCCGTTGCCCGGCTACCGCCAGGCGAAGCCGATGGTCTTCGCGGGCATCTACCCCACGGATTCGGACGCCTACCAGGACCTGCGCGAGGCGCTCTCCAAGCTCAGCCTCAACGACGCCTCGCTCGTGTACGAACCCGAGTCTTCGGCCGCCCTCGGCTTCGGATTCCGCTGCGGGTTCCTCGGGCTGCTCCACCTCGAGATCGTGACCGAGCGCCTGGAGCGCGAGTACAACCTCAGCCTCCTCACGACGGCGCCGAGCGTCGAGTACGTCGTCGAGCTCACGACGGGCGAAGAGGTCGTCGTCGACAACCCCTCGACGCTGCCCGACCCCTCACGCATCGCCGAGATCCGCGAGCCGTGGGCGAAGATCGATGTCATCACCCCGAGCCGCTACATCGGCCAGGTGATGGAGCTCGTCACCGGCCGGCGGGGCGCGTTCCTGAAGATGGAGTACCTCGAA
This sequence comes from Thermoflexaceae bacterium, assembly GCA_043741475.1. Classification (GTDB taxonomy): domain Bacteria; phylum Chloroflexota; class Dehalococcoidia; order Tepidiformales; family Tepidiformaceae; genus JAGQHB01. The sequence goes on from JAYUAG010000120.1 coordinate 5,611, forward strand.
CCCGAGTCCGAGA
>JAYUAG010000121.1:0-2343 GCA_043741475.1 Thermoflexaceae bacterium
TCCTGGATGTCGACGCTGACGGCGGGGAAGCCCGTCACGAACGCCTCTGCGCCGCTGCTGCCGAGGGCCGCTGGCAGGAGGTCGTCTCGCAGACGATGGACAAGCTGTGCCGACTCGGCCGATTGCGGCGAGGTCCCCGGGTAGACGGTGAGGATCGCCGTATCGCCCGCGGGGTTGAGGACGGCGGGGTCCACCGACACCACGTTCTCCCCGGCGGCGAGTTTCGCGCGCGCGGTGGCGAGGTCTGCCTTCCCGGCGCCGAGGTCCACGACGACGGTGATGGCGCCGTTGTAGCCGGGCCCGAAGCCGCGCCCGAGAAGGTCGTACGCGCGGCGGGTGTGGAGGCTGGTGACGCCGTTACCCGCATCCGAAAAGCCGAGGCGCATATCGAGCACAGGGAAGGCGAGGAAGAGGAGAAACACCACGGCGACGATGAAGAACGGCAGTGGGCGCCGCTGGATCCGCCCGGCGAACCGGTACCAGCCGCTCTCCCGGTCCACACCTTCACGCGTGTGGAGGAAGGGCACGTGCCAGCGGTCGATGCGCGTGCCGATGAGCGAAAGGAGGGCGGGCATGAGCGTGAGGGCGACGAGGACGGCCATCACGACGACGGTCGCCGACCCGATCGCGAGCGCCGCGATTGGCGGCAGTCCCATAGCGAGCAGCCCGAGGAAGGCGATGGCCACGACGATGCCGGCGAAGATCACGGCCCGCCCGGCGGTGGAGAGTGCGAGCACGATCGAGTCTTCGACGCTCCTGCCGTGGTGCAGGCCTTCGCGGAAGCGTGTGACCACGAGGAGGCTGTAGTCGATGCCCACGCCGATGCCGATCATCGCCATGAACTGGGTGGTGAAATCAGGGAAGCCGATGAAGTTGGCGAGGACGCCCACGATCGCGGCCCCGGCGCCGATGCCGAAGAGGGCCGCGACGACGGGCAGACCGACGGCCAGCACCGTGCCAAAGGCGAGGAAGAGGATCACCACCGCGGCGAGCAGGCCGAGGCCCTCCGAGCCGAATGCCGGTTGTTCGGCGAAGAAGACCACACTTCCCCCGGCCTCAACCGTGAGCCCATCGCCGGAGGCGGCGTCGGCCGCGTCGACGAAGTCCTGGATCTGCTTGACGGGGATGTGGTCGCCCTGTTTGTCCCAGTGGACGACGCCGCGGGCGATGGCGCCGCCGCTGGCGATGAAGGAAGGGTCGTCGTAGGGCGATTCGACTGCGGAGACGCCCGGCAGGGCGCGTACGCGTTCGTTGAGCGCCTCGATGCGGGCTTTGACCGCCGGGTCGGCAATGCCGGCAGGCGCCTCGAAACCGAGGTCGGCGACGTCACCGGCGCGCTCGGGGAAGCGCTGTTCGAGGAGGTCGACGGCGCGCTGCGATTCCGAGCCGGGGAGGGTAAACTGTCCGTCGAGGCTGCCGCCCACGAAGACGTCCAGCGCGATCAGGGCGGCGAGGCCGAGGAACCAGGCGAGGATAACCTTGCCGCGGTTGCGGTGTGCGAACCGGGCCCAGCGCTCGAGCAGGGACGGGCCGCTCGCGTGTGTCGTTCTACTCATTTGACCAACCCCAAGGTTCAGCCACAAACGGGTATATGGCCGTTCAACGAGTTTGCTCACGCCGATTCTTCCCTGTCAACCGCCAATGGCCGGGGTTCTGGACGGCAACAGGCAGGGCGGTTGAACACTGGCGCCGGCGCTCAAAAACGAACGGCCTGGACGGATCGGTTGACAACACCTCTATGATTGCGGCATCAACAGTCCGGAGGGAACTATGACTACGGATATCGGCGCGCTGCGCGCACAATGGGAAGAGGGCTTCCGCGAGAAGCGCACCTTGATCGAGGGACTGGACGTGTCCCGGCTCGACAATCCAACGGCCAACAAGGGCTGGACCGTGCGCAACCTCGCCACGCACGTAGCGATCGGCAGCGATGGCTTTCTCACGATGGTCGCGCCCAAGTTGGCGGCCGGTAAGGGTCTGCTCCCCGTCCCGCTCCCGGGCGGTATCTTCAAGATCATCGGCAACTTCGACAACGGGCGGCAGGTGAAGAAGAACGCCAAGGCCACGCCGGCCGACCTTGTGAAGCTCATGGACGAAGCCCATGCGAAGGGGGCCAGGGCTCTCGACGCCGTCGCCGCGGACGGCTGGGACCGCAAGGGCGCCGTCCCTACGATGGGCAAAATCTCGCTCACCGAATTCGTCAAGGGGAACATCGACCATGACACGGAACACGTCGGGGTGCTGAAGAAAGCGCTCGCCTGACGGCTGGCCGCGGACTATGCGGTCGCCTGGTTGACAATGGCCGTATGCTTGTCGCGGTTAGGTTTCCGGGAGTCGGTCAAT
>JAYUAG010000122.1:0-5614 GCA_043741475.1 Thermoflexaceae bacterium
GCCGTGTCGTCTCGACGACGCAAGAGGGGTTGATCCGGCCGGTTCGGTGACTCTCGCGCCGTTGGCCATTGGGTCCTGGCCATTGGCCCTCACGATGCCTCGAACTCGCGGCGGGAACCGCGCGCGTCAGCAAGCGGACGGTTTCACCATCTCGGGGGGCCTTCCCCATCTGTCGGCGCCACACCCGGATCCCCGCGATCACCAGCGTGAGCACCGCAACGCCACGGTCGCGCACCCGGGAACCGCGCGCGTGCGCAAGCAGACCCCGGCGGCGATTTTCGGTTGGCGTTGGCGGTTGGCCGCCCACGGCCGTGCACCGGGAACCGCGCGCTTCAGCAAGCGGACGGTTTCACCATCCTCGGGAGGCGTTCCCCATCTCATCAAGGACTTTCACGACACCCGAATCCCCGCGATTACCAGCGTGAGAACGGCCACGCCCCAGCGGTAGTACACAAACGGGACAAGCGACCGCGTGCGCAGATAGCGCATGAGGAAGTGGATGACGGCGAATCCGACGAGCGCCGAGGTGGCGAGCCCCAGCGCGAGCACGCCAAGCTGGTGCGTATCTTCGCCCGCAAAGTCCTTGGCCTTCAGAAGCGCCGCGCCGACGAAGGCCGGGGTCCCAAGGAGAAATGCAAACCGCGCCGCGCTCTCGCGGTCGAGGTCGCGGAAGAGTCCCATGGACATGGTCGCGCCGGAGCGAGAAACGCCGGGAATCAGCGCACACGCCTGTGCGAGCCCTATCACGACCGCGTCGCGCACGCCAAGCGATTCGATCCCGCGCGTGCGTCGCGAGGTGCGGTCGGCGACGAGCATGACCAGACCGACCGTGGCGAGCGTGATCGCGATGATCCAGGGCTGGCGGACGTTGTCCTCTATCCAGCTGTTGAAGAGCGCACCCACGATCGCCGCCGGGATCGAGCCGACCGCCAGCAGCCCGAGCAGACGGCTGTCCTGGCCGTAGCGCCGGAAGGTGAGCCGCTCGGTCGACACGTCGCTGAGCGTGCCCGCCGCCATGCGCAGCCAGTCGCGCCAGAAGTAGACCAGCAGCGCGAGCAGTGTGCCCACGTGAAGGCCCACATCGAAGGAGAGCCCCTGGTCAGGCCAATTGAACAGCCGCGGCACGAGGATGAGGTGGCCGGAAGAGGAGACGGGAAGAAACTCGGTCAGGCCCTGGACGATCCCGAGGACGACGGCGCGGAAGAGGTCCATCTGCGCCTGAGGGTTGGCCGCGACCCAGCAACGGGCAAGCGGCCGAGGAACGCGGCTTGTAGGATGCGCCAACTACTCATGGATGTGCCATGCCTGAACGCGCTGTGGTCTTCGGAGGTGGCGGCCCGGTGGGGATCGCCTGGGAATCCGGTTTGCTGGCGGGCCTCGCCGGCGCCGGTGTCATCGTCGGGAACGCTGACCTGTTCGTCGGGACGTCCGCCGGGTCGGTCGTCGGCGCCCAGGTGGCGCTCGGGCGCCAGCCGGGAGCGATGGTTGCCCCGCATCTCGCCGGCAGCGCGCCAACGCCGCGCTCCGCAGACCCGGCCTCGCCCGGAGCGGCGGACGTCGGCCCGAATCTCGCACCGCTCATGGAGCTGATGGCGCGCGCCGCAGCACCCGATGCCGACCCCCAGGCGATGCGCCTCGAGATTGGCCGTTTCGCCCTCGCCGCGCGCACCATCAGCGAGGCGCAGTTCGTCGAGAGCTTCGGCGCGCAGCTCTCCTCCGTGGGCGAGTGGCCGGCCGGCAACTTCGTCTGTACCGCCGTCGATTGCCTCGACGGCTCCTTCGCCGCCTGGGATCGGGCAGCCGGCGTGAACCTCGGCGCGGCCGTCGCATCGAGCTGCAGCGTCCCCGGAATCTACCCACCAATCACGATCAAGGGCCGCCGCTACATGGACGGCGGCATGCGTTCGGGCACGAACGCGGACATCGCGAAGGGCCACGACCGCGTCCTCGTGATCGCCCTCACCGCCGGACGCGCCCCTGAGAACGCGACGCCGATGCAGCGTGCCATGGCCGAGAACGGCCGCAAGCGGCTGGAGGCCGAACTCGGCGCGCTCCGCGAGTCCGGGAGCAAGGTGGAACTGATCACGCCCGATGAGACGGCGAGCGCCGCCTTCGGCCCCAACCTCATGGACTATCGCCGCCGCAAGGTCGCGGCCGAGAACGGCATCCGCCAGGGCGAAATCGCGGCTGAGAGGCTGCGCGACTTCTGGAGCTAAGACGCGAAGTTCTCAGGCTTCGGAACCGTTGCGCGGAGCGGACGCGCCAATTCCACGGCGGTCGAAGACCACTTCCTCGAAGGAAGCGCGACCATCGGGAGCGGCAGACTCAGACGACGAAATGGGAACAGCGCGCCGGACCTGGGCGGCAAGAACCGCTGCCGCTTCCTCCGGTCGCGGTTCCAACGCCCATCGCTACTTCCGTGCACTGTTTGGCGGCGCAGTCCTTAGTAGGCGTAGTCACCCGCGAGGTCGCGCTTGCCCTCGGCGCTCGCGGCTGCGGCATGGTTGAGGATGTTCTTTTCCATCGATGACAGCGCTGCCTGCGAGCGCGCCGCGTAGATGGCCGCGCGCAGCGCATGCGCCTCCGTCGAAGCTGGCTGTGCGATGACGGCGAACTCGATGAGGTGGCTGGCCATTCGCAGGTCGCCAGCATCTCGCAGTTCCGCTGCTCGCTGGACGACGCGGTCGAGCCCGCCCGCGAGCGCGAGCCACTCTGTCGCCTGCTGCTTGCGCGGAGCGGGGAGGAGGTTGTCCGGTTCGCCATCGTACCAGCCGCCGTAGAGCCGCCAGATGTTCCGCAGGATGAACTGCGGGTGGTCGTACACCGGCCGCAGGTAGGGCTTCTCCAGCAGGTGTGCGGGGATCGTCACCTCGTGGAGGACGCGGTCCAGTGGCGCACCCGTGTTCATGAGCGCGAGCACCTGCGATTCGAGCGATTCAAGCAGCTCAGCCGTGTCGCCGAGGGCGGCCTGGATGCGGGCGGCGCCCACGATCGGAAGACCGTGGCCGGGCAGCATCAGCTCCGGGCCGAGCGCCGCCATCTCGCGAAGGGCTGCCGCCCACTCGCCGCAGTAGCGCTGCACCTTCTGGGGGTTGCCCGCGTTGGGTACGGCCCAGATGAAGAGGTCGCCCGGCGCGAGGAGTTTCCGCTCGGGAACCCAGGTCCAGGTGGCGTCGTCTGTTTCGCCGCGGGCGTGGCGCAGCTCGAACGTCAGCTCACCCTTCCGGAACGTGATCCGGTCGTGATATTCGATGTCGGCGTAGCGGTAGTTCTCGGGCCAACGGAAGCGCGCCGCCGGAAACGCGAACTGGCGCGCGTTGATCGACGTGTTCCAGCCGATCGTCTTGCGGTAGCGGTCAAATGCGCCACGCACGCCGGCGTGGGCATAGACCATCGGCCGCGGCCAGCGCTTCTCCGCCGCCTCCGCCTCGAACGGGATCGTGCCGAAGATGTGGTCGACGTGGTGGTGCGAATAGACGGCCGCCGCCAGCGGCGTTTCGGGTCGCCAGCCGCGCACGGCCGCGAACAGCGGCTGCTGCTCCTGCTGCGTGCCCGTGTCGAGCATCACCAGCCCGTCGCCCGTGTCGATCGTGTTGCAGGCGGCCGTGCCCTTGTAGACGAGGATGCCGGGCGCAAGCTCCTCCGCCTCGGGGAAGCGGGTGTGGACGGGGTGGAACTCGGACGTGCTCGCCTCGCCGTTCCAGAGCCTCTCGGCGAGTTCGAGGATCGATTGCGCCATCTCCTGGCCTCCTGTGAGGCCCGGATTCTACACGCCAAACGGTAGCGATCAGTGCTCCGGGTCGACGATCTCCCAGCGGCTCAGGTATTCAACGCGATTCAGCAGGTCCTCGAAGGTCGCTTCGGTTGCGACGCGCTGCAATCGACGGATCTGTTCGCCGCGGCTGAACAGCCGCTGGCGCACAACAACGATTCCGGCATGGCTGAGGCCCGCCTCAAGCCAGTTAGCACTCAGCCGCTCGAAGTCGCCCTCGTCTGCGGTCACGAGTACGAGTCCTCGTTCGGTCGCAAGTGCGAGCTGACCCGCGTCCGGCCAGCCCAGGGTCCGCGCTTCCGTGGCGGTGACCACATCGACGCCAAGGCGACGTAACCCGGCCACGACCGCTCCGTCAAGGAAGCTCTCGTCGAAGTACAGAGTGGTAGTCTGCGCGTGTCAGCGATGTGCTCGGTGGACAATGGGTTCACAGAAGCATAGTGAGCCGCGTCCACGACAGCTCATGTCTTTTTTGACATAATCATATGGGACCATGGTCGATTTCTGCGATCCCAGCGCTTGCTAACACGCGCGCTACCGACGCGATCTCTCCGGAGCCTCATCCGTAGCGCGAACGTCAGTGAGCGCTGCAGTCGTCCAACTCACGGATCGCCCGACTCAGATCTTGCCGATGGAACATCGAGTCGATTTTTGCGTCTCTCGGCCAGCCATGGCGATCAGCCGGGCCTGTCGGCAAGCGAGTCCGACGCGGCGGCTCGTGCGAGGTAGTCTGCGTCCCGCTGCGCCTCTATCTCGTCAATTTGCGTGCGATTCTGATGATAGTAGGCAAGGGCTGCGTAGATTTGCGCCACCGACAACCGTCCCTCGAACACCTCAGACTGCATGCGCTCGGCCGACAGTCCCTGCCGCTCCAGGTTCGCGATCCAGGAGACCGTCACCCGCGTGCCGGTCACATAGGGACGCCCCCCAGCGAACTGGTTATCGCAGACCACGAGCGACTCGATCCCAAGGGCAGCTGGCGTCGTCATAAGGCCATCGTACAGGGGTCGAGGCGACATTTGTGGGCGCGTTCGGTTTCAATGCCCCGTCGCGAGCGCGCCAACCTCTTCTGATTTCACTTCTTTCAGGTGGCCGTCCTGGAGCCAAAGCAGACGGTCCGCGAACTGGCTCGCGCGAAAATCGTGGGTCACCATGAGCAGCGGCACAGCGAAGTCGCGGCTCATCGCCCGCAGCATCTCTGTGAGCTCGATTGCGCGCGTGTTGTCGAGGTTCGCCGTCGGTTCGTCCGCGAGGATCACCTGGCCGCCACTGGCGAAGGCCCGCGCCACGGCCACGCGCTGTTGCTCGCCGCCGCTGAGCCGTTTGGGCAGCTCGTTCGCGCGGTGTCCCAGCCCGAGCATGTCGAGGATGCCCTTCGCCCGCTCTTTCGCGTGGGCGCCGCGGTAGCCCTTCATTTCGAGCATGTACTGGACGTTCTCCGACGCCGTCAGCGCGGCAAGGAGGTTGTAGCTCTGGAAGATGAAGCCGATCTTGTCGCGCCGCACCTTCGCCAGGGCCTTCTCCGAAAGGTCCTGAATCTCTTCGCCTGCGACCTCCACCTTGCCGGACGTGGGCCGCTGGAGCGCGCCCGCGATCGTCAACAGCGTCGTTTTCCCGGAGCCCGACGGGCCCAATAGCGCCACCACCTCGCGGTCCCCTAGCTCAAGGTCCACGTGGTCCAGCGCCCGCATCGTGCGGTCGCCGATCTTGAACTCTTTGCAGACATCGATGAGGCGGAGTACGGGCATAGTGTTCAGGCCTTGAAAACGGAGAGCGTATCCACCCGGATCACGCGCTGCATGGGGATGAGCGCCGCGACGATGCTCATCAGGGCGGTGGCGG
>JAYUAG010000123.1:0-2333 GCA_043741475.1 Thermoflexaceae bacterium
GATCGTCGCCAGCATGGCGATCCCCGGCATCTTTCCGCCCGTCCGGTTAGACGGCAGAGTCCTGGTTGATGGTGGCCTGCTCAACCCCGTCCCGATCTCGACCGTTGCGGCCTGCGGAGCGGACGTCGTGATCGGGGTCAAGCTGACTAGCCCGCAGGTGGAGACAGTCCGAAGCCGCCGCGCATTCCACGCTCCACCGATCGTGGAAACCATCCACAGCGCCTTCGAGGTCATGCAGTGGAAGGCTGTAAAGGAGAGTTCGGCGCAGGCGGATGTCAGCATCGAGCCGATCTTCGAAGGCCCCACGGGCCTCCGAGACTTCGGGCGCGGGGACGACTTTGTCGCCGCGGGACGCGCCGCCTGCGAGGCAGCGGCGGCGGAGCTGCGCCGAATCCTCCCCTGGGTGCGCGAACGTGTCTAAGCCTCAGCGCGCCGCCGCTGGTCTACCGCGTGAACCGATCGCGGCCGTGCTGCGTCGAATCCCCATCATGCGTGACCTTGATCAACATGGGCTCGCTGAGGTTGAGCGGGTACTGACGCGAGTTCATGTCGAGGAAAACGCGGTCGTGTTCCGCGAAGGTGATCCTGGTGATGCGTTCTATGTGATTTCATCGGGACGTCTGCGCGTCGCTTCGGATGTAGGGCCGGCGAGCATCCCACTCGCCCACCTGGGACCGGGACAGTACTTCGGCGAAATGGCGTTGATCACCGGCCAGCCACGGACGGCCGCCGTGATCGCCGAGACCGGGAGCGAGCTACTGCGGATCTCGGCGAGTGACTTTGACGGGCTCATTCACCGCCTTCCTGCACTTGGGGCGGCCATGGCGCGCGCCGCCGAACATCGGGCGGGCGGCGGGCACACTTTCGAGAACGAAGCGTACGAAATCGCGCGCCTCGCCTCAGGAAACCGTCAACTTACGATAGGCAGCGACCCCGCGAACGACATCGTGCTTCATCTCCCGGGCGTCGCCCCGCAGCACGCGAGCATCGAGGCTACGGCGGGCGGCTTCCGCATCATCGATCGTGGAAGCGCGGCAGGCACGTACCGCAATCGAGACCCTGTGCAGGAAGCCTTGCTCGACGAGGGCGACACTCTCTGGCTGGGTACTGCCCGGCTGTTTTTCCACGATGGCGCGCTCAAGCTTTTCCAGCCGTCCCGAGGCGTGCGCGTCGATGCCCTTGACGTGGGCCGCACCCTCGGGACCGGGCGGGCGATCCTCCAACACGCAGACATTGCTATCTCGCCCGGCGAGTTCGTCGCGATCGTCGGCCCGTCCGGCGCGGGCAAGACGACTCTGTTGCGCCTGCTGATCGGCCTGGACGTTCCCACGACCGGGGAGGTGTTCTTCGACGGCGTGCCCCTGAGCAGGAACTTCGACCGCGTCCGCCCAATACTGGGATACGTGCCCCAGCAAGAGATCGTCCATCCCGAACTCACCGTGCGCGAATCGCTGGCATATTCCGCGCGCCTCCGGTTGGGCGCAGACGCGCGCGGGCCCGGGCTAGCCCGCCATGTCGATCGCGTCCTCGACCAGGTCCGGCTGACCGCCGAAGCCGATTCGTTCATCAAGGACCTCAGCGGGGGCGAGCGTAAACGGGCGAGCGTCGCCGTCGAACTGATCAGTGAACCGCGGATCCTCTTCCTCGACGAGCCCACGTCCGGTCTCGATCCAGGACTCGAGGACCAGCTCATGCACGGCTTCCGGGAGATGGCCGACGCTGGCCGGACGGTCATCCTCACCACCCACGCCACCCGAAACGTTAGCATCTGCGACCGCGTGATCGTTGTCTTCAGCGGACACGTCGTGTTCACCGGGACGCCTCCCGAGGCGCTCCAGCACTTCGCCGTTGAAGATTTCGTCCAGATCTACGCTGCGCTCGAAGACGAAGGAGTAGTGGCGCTCGATGCGCGCTTCCGGGACTCCGCCGCGTATCAGCGGAACGTCGTCGCTCGGGTGGACAACCTCACGGCCCCGGCCGGCGACCGGCGCCCCCACTCCCTTCTGCTATCCCTGCGGCGCTGGCCCGGGGAGTTCGTCCGCCTGCGGCGCGCCCTCGCTACGATCACATCCCAATGTCTGCAGCTGTTCCGGCGCGACTCCGTCATCCTCTCACGGGACCGGGTGAACCTTGCCTTGCGCCTACTTGGCGCTCCCCTGCTCGCGGGCGCGCTGGTCAGCACATTCGATCGCACCATCTTCTCGTTGGGAGAGAGCCAGGGCGGGAACGTGCGCCAGGCGATCACGCTCCTCTACTTAATGAGCGCCGTCAGCCTCTTCCTCGGCGCCATCAGCGCCTCGAGCGTGATCACCAGCGAAGCCGCGATCTTCCGG
>JAYUAG010000124.1:0-2333 GCA_043741475.1 Thermoflexaceae bacterium
GTTTCCACGCAAAACTCTGAACCGCACCCGCCGCTCGCCGACATGATCCCCCGCGAAGGACCTGGCCAACGGCCTAAACCGCCAACTCTTCGCGCCCCGTCCTCAGCTCCGCCGCCTCGTCTTTGTCTTCACGCGCGACGCGCACGCGGCCCACGCGCCGGCCGAGCATGCTCACCACTCGCAGGCGCAAGCCCGCCGCCTCGATCTCGTCCCCCACCGTGGGTAACCGGCCGAGACGGTGCATGACGAACCCGCCCACGGTGTCGTAGTCCTCTGAGTCCAGCTCGAACCCGAACAGCTCTTTCAGCGTCTCCGTGGGGGCGCTGCCGCTGACGAGCGCCTCGTCTTCGGAGATGACCTGCACGCGTGGAGCGGCGACGTCGTACTCGTCTTCGATCTCGCCCACGATCTCCTCGATCAAGTCTTCGATTGTCACGATCCCGGCGGTGCCGCCGTACTCGTCTACGACCACGGCGAGGTGCGTCCGCCGCACCCGCATCTCCGCCAGCAGTTCGTCCAGCTTCTTCGATTCGGGGATGAAGAAGGGGTCCCGCATCACGTCCTTCAACTTCCGTTCGCGGCCGCCGTCCGTCACCAGCCGCAACAGGTCCTTCGCGTGCACGATCCCGACCACATCGTCGATCTGGTCCTTATAGACCGGTATGCGGCTATACCCGCGCTCCGTCACCAGGCGTGCGACATCGGCGAGCGAATCCTCAAGGTCTGCGGCGGCGACGTCGATGCGCGGCACCATGATTTCGCGTGCCGTCTTGTCCTCCAGCGAAATCACCCCCCGGATCATCCGCTTCTCCTCCTCTTCCACGCCGCCCGAGGCTTCCTCTCGCTCGACAAGATCGAGCAGGTCACTGTCGTCTCGCGTGACGGCCCTAATCGACCGCGCTGCCAGCCGTGCCGGCAGACCGATGAGCAGCGCGGGCACGCCGAAAATGACGCTCGATGCCCTCACCACGCCACCGAGCGCCATCGCCGCCGATTCCGGCTGTTTCGCCGCGATTAGCCCCACGGTGATCTGGACGAAGGCGCTGAAGACGCCGCCCGCCATTCCCACGCCCAGAGTCCCGGCGAGCGGACTGAAGTGACGCCCCCCGATGTACGCGGCCAGTGCGACCACGAACGCCGAGGAGATCACCCGAGCCAGCGTGAGCGGCTCGAGCAGCACCCGCGGCTCCTGCACCTTGCTCGCGATCCGCATCGCCTTCGGGTTTTTCTTCGCCGCCAGCCGTTGGATGCGCACTTCACTCGCCCGCTCGAGCGCCGTCTCGGCCGCCGAGACGAACGCCATCACGACGGCTGCAGCAACAATCCCGGCGAGGGCGAACCAGGTCTCCATCCTCGTTACGCCTCGTCCCGCGTGCCGATGATGCGCGCGGGCGCTCCCACTGCCTTGGCCCGGGGCGGCAAGTCCTGCCGCAGGACCGTGCCCGCACCCGTCAGGGAACGCTCGCCCATCGTCACGGGCGCCACCAGCATCGTGTCGCAGCCAACGAATGCGCCCGCGCCGATCACCGTCGGGTTCTTGTTCACACCGTCATAGTTGCAGGTGATGACACCCGCGGCGATGTTCGCCCCGTCGCCCACGGTCGCGTCGCCCAGGTAGCTGAAGTGGTGCATCTTCACGCCACGGCCGAGGGTCGAGCGGTTCACCTCGGCATAGTTCCCCAGCTGGCATTCGTCGCCAATCGTCGAGTTGCCGCGCACGTGGACGAACGGCCCCGCGTTCACCCGCTCGCCGATGCGCGACTCTTCGACCACCGACTGCCGAACGATCGACTCTGCGCCGACCGAGCTGTTCCGCAGCGTCGATTGCGGGCCGATGATGGCGCCGCTCGCGACCGTTGTCCGTCCCTGGAGGGTGCAGCCCTGGTAGACCGTCACGTCCTCGCCGAGCGTGACGCCCGCGTCGATGTAGGTCGTCGCCGGGTCGGTGATCGTCACGCCATTGAGCATGTGTTCCCGGAGAATGCGACGCCGAAGGATCGCCTCCGTTTCGGCCAGTCGCACGCGGTCGTCCACGCCGAGCACTTCGTCGGCCTCGCCGGCCACGGTCCGCGGCGCCCGCCCTTCTTCGAATGCGACGGCGGGCAGATGCGTGAGGTAGTACTCGCCTTTCTCGCTCAGGGGTATCGCATCTATGTGCGACCAGAGCCAATCCGCGTCGAACACGTATTGGCCCGCATTGATTTCTCCCGGTCCCGGTCGGCCCTCATACTCCGCCGCCTCCACGATCCCCGTCACGTTCCCGCCGTCGTCGCGTACGACGCGGCCCATTTTGCCGGGCTCATCGATGTTGCAGGCTACGAATGCGAGGGGCG
>JAYUAG010000125.1:0-12889 GCA_043741475.1 Thermoflexaceae bacterium
ACGAGGGTAGCAAACTCGCAGGGGTTTGGCGTCATTCTTCGGCGTGGCGGCCGCCGGGCGCGGGAAGATGAAGCCCGAGCGTCGCGCCAGCCAGGCCGACGGCGCCAGCCACGATCGCGCCCGCGAGCCCGGCCAAATCACTCCAGACCGGGTCCATTGCCCAGACCACGAGGCCACCGGCGGCGGCCGCCGTCGCGTTAATTTCTGCGTGAAGCACGAGCGGCACGCGGTCCGCGAGGAGGTCCCGGAGCACGCCACCGCCCGTCGCCGTGACGATAGCGAGCGCGAGCACCGCGGGCAACGGCAGTCCGGCGCGCATCGCGGCGACCGCCCCGGCGGCGGAAAACGCTCCCAGGCCCACCGTCCTCGCCAGTCCAAGCAAGAGCCGGAGTCCGCGAATGTCGCGCGTGGCCAGCGGGATTGCCAAAAAAGATGCGCCTGCGGCGAGTCCCAGGTAGTCACCGCGAGCGAGGACGCGCGGGACGTCGCCGAGCATCACGTCGCGCAACAAACCGCCGCCGGTCGCGGCGACGACACCCATGACGAGCAGGCCGAAGAGGTCGAGCCGCCGCCGTACGCCCGCCTCCACACCGCCGACCGCGAACGCGACGATGCCCACTCTGTCGAAGATGCCGATGAGGGTCGCGGGTGAAATGTTGGGCATAGATGTAACTCGCAGTCCCGGGGGAAACCGGCGTGTGGGCTTTCACATGTTGAGAAACTACCATCTGCGGTCGTTCTCGTGTCCAGCGCCTGCCCCGGCGAACCGTTGGCCCGTGCGCCGCCAGCCTCTTGACAGGCGGGGTAATATCGCGGACAACCGCTTTTGTGAGGCGCGACATGGCAAAAGGCCACCGCATGTTTGCCGCTGTATGGGCGCTACAGGAGCGCGTGGAAGACAAAACCACCCGTGCGCTGCGTAAGGAAGTCGTGGGCGGCGCGGCCGGACGCGTGCTCGAGGTTGGGGTCGGCGCCGGCGCGAACCTCCCGTTTCTCCCGAAAGGGGCTGACTACGCGGGGGTAGACCCGGACCGGCACATGATGAAACGCGCTCGGAAACGCGCCTCAGAACTGGGCCTCGAGGCGGACCTGCGAGAGGTCGGGGCCGAAGACCTGCCTTTTGAAGACGCCGCCTTCGACACGGTGGTCACCACCCTGACCTTCTGTTCAGTCGGGGATGCGAGCGCCGGGCTACGCGAGGTCTATCGCGTCCTGAAAGAGGGGGGTGAATTCCGCTTCGCCGAACATGTCCGTTCCGACAACCGCACGTACGCCCGTGTCCAATCGCTTCTGAAGGTCCTCACTCGGCCGCTCACCGGGGGCTGCGAGCACGACCGCGACTTCATTAAAACGCTTCGCGCAGCGGGCTTCAACGATGTGGAGTACCGGAAACAGCGCGTGACCGGCATCCCGTTCGTGGTCGGCGCGGCGAAGAGGTAGTCGCTCCACTTGCGGGGCGCCACTGGCTGCGCGCATCCTATGCGCCATGAAGCGGATCGGTCTCCTCACCGGCGGGGGCGATTGTCCCGGACTCAACGCGGTCATCCGCGCGGTCGTGCGCAAGGGCGAACATCACTACGGCGACGAGATCGTCGGCTTCCGGGACGGTTGGCGAGGCGTCGTCCAGGGCGATACGATGCCGCTCACGGTAGAGAGCTGCCGTGGCATCCTGCCCCGCGGCGGGACGATCCTCGGCACCTCCCGAACGAATCCCTATAAGCGTGCCGACGACGTTGAGCGTCTCGTCGCGTCGCTGAAGTCGCTCGCGATCGACGCCCTGGTGGCGATCGGCGGCGAGGATACGCTCGGCGTAGCCAGCCGCCTGAGCGCCGAGGGCCGGGCCTCCGTCGTGGGCGTGCCGAAAACGATCGACAACGACCTCTCGGGCACAGAGGTGACGTTCGGGTTTCACACGGCCGTGCAGATCGCCACGGACGCAATCGACCGGCTGCACACCACCGCAGAGTCACACGACCGCGTGATGGTCGTAGAGGTGATGGGCCGCCACGCCGGCTGGATCGCGACGTGCGCGGGCATCGCCGGGGGTGCCGCCGAGATCCTTATCCCGGAGGAGGAGTACGACATCGCCGCAATCTGCGCACGCCTGACGCAGCGCCACGCGCTCGGCCGCTACGCCTCCATCGTGGTGGTGGCCGAAGGCGCCCGCCCGGCCGGATCGGACCTCGCGACGCTGGACTCACAGAAGGATGCCTTCGGGCATGTCCGCCTGGGCGGCGTTGGCGATCGCGTGGCGAGGGAAATCGAGGAACGCACCGGCTTCGAGACGCGTGTCACGATCCTCGGTCATATCCAGCGCGGGGGCACTCCGACTGCCTTCGACCGTATCCTCGCGACGCGCTTCGGGATCGCCGCCATCGACGCCGTCCACGACGGCGCTTTCGGCCAGGGAGTGGCGCTCAGGGCGGGTGAAATCGTGCGCGTACCGCTCGCGGACATGGTCGGCGCGCCCAAGACCGTCGACCCACGGTTGTATCACGACGTCGCAGGCGTCTTCTTCGGCTAGGCTGAACGTGCAGCACAGGAGGAATCGACCGTGGGCATGCTTGAACCCGGAACACTCGCCCCGCCGTTTTCGTTGCCGGACCAGTCGGGCGAGACCGTTAGCCTCGCCGGGCTGGCGGGCAGGTGGGTGGTGCTCTACTTCTATCCTCGCGACGACACTCCCGGCTGCACGAAGGAAGCGTGCAATTTCCGCGACAACCACGCCGCACTGAAGGCGGCGGGTGCGGTCGTGCTCGGGCTGAGCCCGGATACGGGCGCGGCGCACGCAAAGTTCGCCGCGAAATACGGCCTTCCCTTCCAGCTCCTTGTGGACGACAAGGAGCACACAACGGCGCGGGCCTACGGCGCCTGGGGGATGAAGAAGAACTACGGCAAGGAGTATGAGGGCATGATCCGCTCGACCGTGATCGTCGACCCGGCGGGCAAGGTGGCGAAGGTCTGGGGCCGGGTGAAGCCAGATGCCCACGGCGACGAGGTACTCACCTGGCTTAAGGCGAACGAAGCGAAGGCCTCGGCATGAGCGAGTTTCCGAACCGGGCCGCGCTCCGAGGGCCACGCCACTGCGTCGCCGCCGACCACCCCCTTGCAGCGCTGGCAGGCATACGCGTACTCGATGCCGGGGGCACGGCGGCGGACGCGGCGGTCGCCACGGCCGCCGCAATGGTGGTTGTCCAACCGCGCTCCAGTCACCTTGGCGGCGACCTGTTCGCGCTCCATTACGACTGCGACCACGGGCGGGTGCTCGCGATGAATGCCTCCGGTCCCGCGCCGCGATCGACCGACGTGGCGGCGCTCCGGCGCGCTGGCACAATTCCCGGAAGCGGCGCCGGGTCTGTCACGATCCCCGGTTGCGTCGGCGGCTGGTGGGAACTCCACAACCAGTACGGCCGCCTGCCGTGGTCGCGGCTGTTCGACGACGCGATCCGGCTCGCTACAGACGGTTTCCCTGCCTCGCGCTCGCTCGCTGGCATGGTCAGCTTCGGCCGCAAGGGTGTGGTCTCGAAGGGCTACTTCGAGACCACATACGGCCACGTGGCGGGCGACGGCGGTCAACTCATCCGTCAACCGGAAACGGCGGCGACGCTGGCGATCATCGCGGAGCATGGCGACGAGGGTTTCTACAGCGGCCCGGTGGCGGAGAGCTGCCGGTCGACGCTCGCTGCTGGCGGCGTCGAAGTGAGCGCCGAGGAATGGCAGTCGCCGGCAAACTGGGTGCGGCCGCTCACCGTGCCGTTCGCGGGATACAACGTCCACACGCAGCCGCCGCCTTCCCTTGGCATCCGGCTGGCGCTGGCGCTACAGGAGTACGGGCGGGAGATCGACCGCACGGCCGTGAGCCCTGGCGATGTCCCATGGGCGGCACAAGTCCGGGCGATGAGGTCCGCGTTCACGACGGCGGCGGAGTCCGCCGGAGACCCTGAGCAATCCGGCTTCGACGCGCGGGCGCTGCTCGACAGCCGCGAACACGGCGCCGACACCACGTACCTGATGGTCATCGACGAGGAGGGCAGCGCGGTCTCGCTCATCCAGTCGGTCTTCTCGGCCTGGGGGAGCGGGTTGTGGGACGAAGCGACAGGCGTGCTCTTCAACAACCGGATGGCGGGCTTCAGTCTTGAAGCGGGCCACCCAAACGAGGTCGCTCCGGGGCAGCGGCCGATGCACACGCTCAACTGCTATCTCGTGACGGAACCGGGCGCCGGCCCGGACCAACTGAGGATGGTTGGCGGCACGCCCGGCGCCGACTGGCAGCCGCAGGTGAACCTCCAGATCCTCGATGCCGTGCTCAGGAGGAAGATGGAACTGCAGGACGCGCTCGACGCTCCCCGCTGGTCGACGCTCACCCAGACCGGTGCGCGCTTCGACCGGCTGGCGTGTGAACGGCGCGACGATGACTCGCTCGCTCTCGCGCTTCGAGCGGGTGGGTTCGAAGTAGTCGATGAGCCACCACGGTGGGGCCGCGCCGGGGTCGTCTATGCCGCCTGGCGCGACGCCGACGGCGTGGCCGCCGCCGCAGACCTGCGTGGTGAGGGGCTGGCGATCGTCGGCTGACGCCCTTGCCAACCGCTGCCCGGCGAACCGCGCGTCCGGGAACCGCGCGCGTCAGCAAGCGGACGGTCGACCCTCCCCGGCGGCGCGGCCTCACCCTCTGTGTGGCACAACCCTGGCCGTGACCGTCGCCGTCCGGATGGAGTGGAGTGGAGTAGGGATGTTCCTTACTTCCCATCGCGCGAGACTGTCGCGATGCAGGACTACCACCTTGCCCAGTACAACATCGCGTGGCTCGTGGCCCCGCTTGACGACCCGCGACTCGCCGACTTCCGCGACAACCTGGACCTCATCAACGGGCTCGCGGAGCGGTCGGCCGGGTTCGTCTGGCGCCACCAGACCGCCGATGGTGACTCGACCGCCATCCGCATCCGCGACGAAGACCGCATCCTGATCAACTTCAGCCTCTGGGAGTCGACCGAGGCGCTTTTTGCCTTCGCCTTTCACTCGGACCACACGGCGTACTACAGGCGGCGGCGAGAGTGGTTCTCGCACGAGGAAGAACCGTACGCCGTCCTCTGGTGGGTGCCGGCGGGCCACGAGCCGACGGTCGACGAGGCCGAGGAGCGGCTCCAATTCCTGAAAGAGCACGGCTCCACGGCGGAAGCATTCACCTTCACGGAGCGGTTTTCGGCGCCCGTCGCGGAGGGCGTTCGATGACAAACCTGCGTTCCTGGGAGGGGCGAGAAGCGTGCAGCCACGCCGGCATCTCGGGCTACCTGGACCCGGCGCCGCCGCCTTCACCGCACGGGCACGCGCTCCCCGGCGACGGCCCGGTCTGGCCGCGCGACCGCGAGGTCGACGTCGAGAGCGTGAAGCTGGAGATCGCCCTCAACGTGCCGAACAAGTCCGCGAACGGCACCGTCACGCACAGTGTTCGCGCCTTCAACGATGGCCTGCGCCAGGTCTCGTTCGACGCGATTGATATGACCATTGAAGGCGTCAGCGTCGACGGCGCCGCGGCACCGTTTATATATGACGATACGTCGTTGCAGGTCGCGCTTTCGCCGCAACGCCGGCGAGGCGATGTCTTCGCCATCGCGATCACGTACAGCGTCCAGCCACGCATGGGGCTCTACTTCATCGCGCCCGACGAAAGCTACCCCGAGAAGCCGTTCCAGGTCTGGTCCCAGTGCCAGGACGAAGACACGCGCTTCTGGATTCCCTGCATCGATTTCCTTGGTCAGAAGCAGTCGTTCGAGCTCCTGGCGACGGTGCCCGGGGCGTGGTTCGCGCTCAGCAATGGCGTGCTCCTCGCGGAGACTTCGAACGCGGACGGCACGAAGACGTTCCACTGGCGCCAGGAGAAGCCGCTCCCCACCTACCTGTTCACACTTGCCGCCGGGGAGTTCGCACGCATCGATGGCAGCAGTTCAGGCCTGACAATCGACTACTTCGTCGAGCAGGCGGATCGCGAAGACGGCGAACGGACGTTCAAGCGCACACCGGAAATGATCACCTTCTTCGAACGCATCACGGGCGTCCCGTTCCCGTGGGATAAGTACAGCCAGATCGTGGTGCGCGATTTTGTCTTTGGTGGCATGGAGAACACGAGCGCCACGACAATGACCCGAAATATCCTGCTCGACCGCAAGGCTGCGGTGGACTTCACCACGGAAGACCTGGTCGCGCACGAACTGGCGCACATGTGGTGGGGCGACCTATTGACCTGCCGCGACTGGTCGCACGGCTGGCTGAACGAGGGCTTCGCCACCTATATGGAGCTGCTCTGGGACGAGGAGAAGCGGGGCCTCGACGAATATCGCCAGGGCGTAATTGTCAACACCGAGGCTTACCTGGAAGAGGGTTACCGGCGCCCTATCGTCTCGAAGGTGTTCCGCGAACCGATCGACATCTTCGACCGCCACCTCTACGAGAAGGGGTGCCTCGTCTTGCACACCCTGCGAGGGGTACTCGGGGACGACGGGTTCTTCCGTTCGATCCAGCGGTACTGTCGCGAGCACCAGCACACCAGCGTCACCACGGAAGACCTGATCGCGGCGATCCTCGCGGAGACTGGACGGAACCTCGAGTGGTTCTTCGACCAGTGGGTCTTCCGTCCCGGGCACCCCTCGTTCAAGGTGAGTTGGAGCTGGGACGACGCCACCAGCAACGCGCGCGTGCACGTGAAGCAGACGCAGAAGACGGACGATGGCGCGGCGATCTTCCGTGTGCCCGTCGTGATTGACTTCACGACGGCGAGGAAACGCCCGCGAGCGTTCCCGGTGGAAGTGACCGAAGCGGAGCAGTCGTTCGTTTTTCCTCTCCCCGGGAAGCCGGACCTCTGCCGCTTCGACCCCTACAACCATGTGCTGAAGGAGCTGGACTTCGAGAAGTCGACGGCCGAGCTGCGGCTCCAACTGCGCGACGACGACGACATCACCGGGCGCCAGCAAGCGGCGTCGGGGCTCGGGAAGAAGGGCGGCGCCGACGCGGTGGCAGCGCTCGAAGACGCGGTGACGCGCGACCGGTTCTGGGGCGTGCAGGTAGCGGCGGCGAAGGCGCTCGGGATGCTCCGGAGCGAAGCGGCGCGCGACGCCCTCGTTCGTGCGCTCAAAGTCCGGCACCCGAAGGCGCGGCGCGCGGTCATCGCGGCGCTTGGAGAGTTTCGCGGCGAGGAAACGGTCTTCGAAGCGGTCGCACCGTTCGCACGGCGTGATCGCTCCTGGTTCGTCGAATCCGAGGCTCACCGCAGCATCGGCAAGCTGCGGGTGGCGCGATCCTTCGACCTGCTCGTCGCAGGGATGAAGCGCGAGTCGTTCCGGCAGGTTGTCCGGCAGGGGTGCATCGATGGCTTCGTCGAACTGCGTGATGAGCGCGGCCTGGCCGAGTTGACCGCGGCCGCAACCTACGGCGCGGCGCAGAATTCGCGCGCCCCGGCAACGGGCGCGATCGGTCGTCTTGGCGCGCACTTCGAAGCGCGCAAGGCGGACCTTGGAGAGAGCCTCTCTCTCCTCCTCGATGACCCGGACTTTCGGGTGCGGATGGCGGCAGCGCGCGCATTGCGAGCGTTGAAGGATCCCTCGGCGGCGACCCAACTGGATCGCATGGCGTCGCGCGAACTGGATGGTCGGGCCGTCCGCGCCGCCCGCCAGGCCGCGCTCGACCTGCGAAAAGGCGCTGAGACCACCTCCGAAGTGAAGAATCTGCGGGACGACTTCGAAAAGCTTCGCGACGAAAACACCAAATTGCGCGACCGCCTGGAGCGCCTCGAAGCGAAGAAGAAGTAGCCGCCCAACCACGGCACGATCCGTACCGCGAACGTCAGTGAGCGCCGCTTACAAAGGATTGCCCGCCTCGCGAACGGTGGATGTTGCAGCGCCACGCTCGCCCCGAAACCACCCATCCCTATACTCGAAGCGTGGCCGACAGCTTCATCCTCGCCATCGACCAGGGCACGACCAGCTCCCGCGCGCTGGTCGTGGACGCCGCCGGATCCGTGCGCGGATTGGGCCAGGGGCCATTCACGCAGCACTTCCCTCAGCCCGGGTGGGTCGAGCACGACCCGGAGGAGATCTGGCAAACCACGCTCGGTGCGGTTCGCGACGCGCTTACCGGTGCATCCGTGCGTTCGAACGACATCGCTGCGATCGGCATCACCAACCAGCGCGAGACAGTGGTGGTCTGGGACCGCGCGACGGGCGCCCCGCTCGGGAAGGCGATCGTTTGGCAGGATCGCCGGACCGCGGACGAATGCGACCACCTCGCCGCCGAGGGCAAGGAGCCATTGATCCAGCAGCGCACCGGACTGACGCTGGACCCATATTTCTCCGGTACGAAGCTCGGATGGATCTTCCGCGAACGGCCTGAGCTTCGCGTTCGCGCAGAGCGGGGAGAAATCGCGGCCGGGACGATCGACAGCTGGCTGATCTGGAAGCTGACCGGCGGGGCGCGCCACGTCACCGACTACACCAACGCCAGCCGGACGCTCCTTTTCGACATTCACCGCCAATGCTGGGACAAGGAACTGTGTGACCTCCTTGGCGTGCCGGCTGCCGTGTTGCCGGAGGTGCTGCCGTCACGCGCCGCATTCGGGACGACGGGAGTGGACATCCTGGGCGCGACCATCCCGATCCTGGCCGCTGCCGGCGACCAGCAGGCCGCGCTCTTCGGCCAAGCCTGCGTGGAACCCGGCCAGGCGAAGAATACCTACGGGACTGGCTGCTTCCTGCTGGCGAACCGCGGCACGGACGCTCGGCCATCCACGAACCGGCTGCTGACGTCGCTTGCGGCCGACGCCATGCAAGGGGCGCCGCGCTATGCGCTGGAGGGGTCGGTTTTCGTTGCCGGTTCGCTCGTGCAGTGGCTTCGGGATGGGCTGGGCATCATCGACAGCTCGGGCGATGTAGATGCCCTCGCCAGGAGCGTGCCAGATGCGGGCGGCGTAACGGTCGTGCCCGCGTTCACGGGCCTGGGCGCGCCTTACTGGGATGCGCGGGCGCGCGGCGCGATCCTCGGCCTGACGCGCGGCACAGGGCGGGGCCACATCGCGCGGGCCGCGCTCGAAGCGATCGCATTGAGCAGCGCCGAACTGATCGCGGCAATGGAGGCTGATCTCGGCCAGCCGCTTGAGGAACTGCGGGTCGATGGGGGCGCGGCGGCCAACGACCTCCTCATGCAGATGCAGGCGGATTTTTCGGGTGTACCCGTGCTTCGGCCACGGGACACGGAGACGACGGCGTTGGGGGCGGCCTACCTGGCCGGGCTCGAAGCGGGCATTTGGGCATCCGCGGCCGAGGTGGCCTCGCTGTGGAAACTCGATCGGCGGTTCGAGCCCCGGCTCTCCATGGACGAACGGACCGAGCGGCTGGCCGCGTGGCGGATCGCCGTAGGGCGCGTGCTCGATGGGGCCGTGGGTTGAGCGACCTCGCCGCGCTCAGCGCCGGCCCGCCGCTCGACGCCGTCATCATCGGCGGTGGTATAAACGGCTGTGGCATCGCGCGCGAACTGGCGCTCCGCGGCCTGCGCGTCGCGCTCTTCGAAAAGGACGATTTCGGTTTCGGGACCACGTGGCGCTCCACCAAACTCGTCCACGGCGGCCTGCGCTACCTGGAACACGGCGATGTCCGGCTCGTGTTCGAATCGCTTCATGAGCGCGCCTGGCTGTTGAAGACGCGACCGCATCTCGTCCGGCCGCTGCGCTTCTTTCTGCCCCTGCTCCCGTGGACGCGGCGGCCCGCGTGGCAGCTGCGGGCCGGCCTGGCGGCCTACGACCTACTCGCGATGAACCGTGGCGTGCCTGGGCACCGGCGCATCGGAACCGAGCGGCTGCGGGAGTACATCCCCGGTCTGGCCGGCGAAGCGCACGGCGGATTCAGCTTCTTCGATGCGCGGTTGCTGGCGCCGGAACGCCTGGCGCTCGAACTGGCGCTGGAGGCGAGGGCCGCCGGGGCCGCCGTGGCGAACCACACCGCGGTGACGCGGATCCGGGCCCAGGACGGGCACGTGTCCGCGGTGGAGGTCCTGCATGCCAGTGGGCGGTATGAAGTCGCCACGCGCGCCGTCGTGAACGCTGGCGGCCCGTGGGTCGATGCCATCGCGCGGCTCACGGGTGGAGAACGTCCACCCCTGCTGGACGTGACACGCGGCACCCACGTCGTGCTGGAAACCGCGGAGCCGCCGGGACGCGACGCGATCTTCACCACCGCGCGCAGCGACGGCCGCGTCTTGTTCGTTGTGCCGCAAGGGCGACTGCTCCAGGTCGGCACGACGGACGACCGCTACAGCGGCGACGCGGGCGCGATCCGTCCGACGAGCAGCGACATCGACTACCTCCTCGAAGAGGCGCAGACGTTGCTCCCTGGGCGTTCGCTTTCGCGCGCGCAGGTGCGCTACGCCTACGCCGGACTACGGCCGCTTCAACGCGTGGCTGGTGGCCCAGAGGCAGCGGTTTCGCGCAGGCATGCGCTGCTCGAAACGCCCGGCGCGGGCGGCCTTTACAGCGTGGTTGGTGGGAAGCTCAGCACCTTCCGACCGCTGGCCGATGCTGTGGCGGCGCGGCTCGGTGGCGGGACAAAGCCACGCGAAGTCCACCGCGAAGTCCACCGCGACGACGGCGCCTGGCGCGAGAGACTCCGCAGTTCAGGGCTTGATCACGGAGCGCGGCGGCGCCTCACGCTGTTGGGGCGCTCAGCGCCGGATGCCCTGGCACTCGGCGCTGAGGTCGTCGATGGGGATGTGGGGGTACTCGAAGGCGAAGTGCGGTGGGCAATCCGCGAGGAGCTGGCGACGACGCTCTCGGACATCATGATGCGGCGTACGGGCGCCGCCTGGGGCGCGTCGCGTGGGCTCTTGAGCCACCGCGCGGTCGCCTCGATCGCGGCGGCGGAGTTGCAGTGGAGCCCGGCGGAGCAGGAGGCGCAGATCCTCGGTTACGAGCGGGACGTGGCCTTCCACCTGCCGTCGCCCCGCGAACTCGCGTTCGAATCGCCTCAGTAGAGTCCGGGCAACACCCGCCAGCGGACACGCTGGCGGTACTGTGCGTATTCCGCCGACTCGGTCAGGACGCGCTCTTCGGCGCGGATCCGGAGCACCTGCATGACGCAGGTCGCGACGAAGAGCCCGGCGTTCCACGCGGAAGGGTTGGCGACGAGGAAGCCGGTGAAGGTGATCGCGTGCGCGCTATAGACCGGATGGCGGACGAAGCGGTAGGGGCCGTTGATTTTGAGACCGCGATTCGCGGCCACTACCCCGAAACTGCGTCCGAGGTAACACATCCCGAGGACGACGAGCCCGAGTCCGGCGATCTGGATGGCGGCGCCGATGCCGCGGCCGAGCACGTCCCCATCGGCTGGCTGTCCGAGGAGCGGCAACCACCCGCCAATTGCCACGACCCATTCGAACGGCCGCCGCGAAGTAACCTGCGCCCGGCGCCGCGTGAGAAAGGCGCCAATGAGGATGGCCTGCTCGAGCGCGAAGCCGATGTTCACCAGCGAGTGCTCGTCGATGGCGCGGCGCGTCTGCATGAAGAAGAAGATCACGGACACGCAGATGAGGGCGCTGTCCTGCAACATCGAGAGCCGGCGCTGGGCTGGCGTGCGGCGCGTGGTGGGGGCGGCGATCGTCATTGGGTCTGCCCTCCTCCCCGCGGGAGCGGGTTGTGGTGTGACAATCGACCGGGATGCGGCGGCGGGCCAGTGAGCGAGTTGGCGGCCGCGATGAACCCGCGATCACTGCGATTTAGTAACAATCAGTCCCCAGAACGAGCTATTCGGACGAAGCGGTGAACGCTGCGTGACGGTCGGTTGGCTCCCCCTTTAGACCCCGCGTGGGCCTCCGAATGTCCCAGTAGCTCCGACGCGGAAGCCCACTCCTCGCAAGTCCAACCCCGGCCGGCCGGTTGACCACCGGCTGACGAGAGCGGTCCTGAGAGGACGGACGGAGGCGATTCATCGTCCTCCGGCCGGAAAGGTGGCCCAGGCGTCACGGAGCAAAACACCACCGGGACACCCGGAACAAGAAAGAGGTAGGAACCCATCATGTCGAAGATCAACCGTTTCGTGACGAGCAAGGTCGCCGCCTGGCAGACCCGCGACGAAGAGGGCCAGGGCCTGGTCGAGTATGGCCTCATCCTCGCGCTCATTTCGGTCGTGTGCATCGCGGCCCTGACAATCCTTGGCACGAGCATCAACACCAAGCTCGGCGCCGTCAACGCCGCCCTCTAAACCCACACCGCCGCCAGACGGCACAGGAGAAGATCATGTCGAAGATCAATCGCCTCGTGGCCCGCAAAGCGGCCGCGTGGCAGGCCCGGGAAGAGGGCCAGGGCCTCGTCGAGTACGGGCTCATCCTCGCCCTCATCTCGGTCGTGTGCATCGCGGCCCTGACACTCCTTGGCACGAGCATCAACTCGAACCTCGGCCAGGTGAACAACGCTCTCTAGAGCGCACCAGCATTTCGCACGCGGGGGGCGGAGAGGTTTCGACCGCTCCGCCCTCTCCCATATCCAAACGCCCACCGTTCAGAAGGAGGCGAAGATGCAGAAGTGCGCGCCACGCATGGTCGCGGCCGTCTGGCATCGCATCCCCCTGGTCCGGAGATGCCATCGCCCGCAAGGGGAACTCGGCCAATCGCTGGTCGAGTTTACGCTCATTCTGCCCGTGTTCCTGATCCTGTTGTTTGGGCTCGTGGACTTCGGGCGGGCGTTCTACACCTGGCAGATCGTACAAAACGCCTCACGCGAGGGGGCTCGCGCTGCGGCCATCCAGTCCGACTCTGCCACCATCACGGCCAAGACCCGCGCCAGCTTTTGCAACCCGTATCCGGACAGTTGCGCGCTGGACCCGGCCAACATGACGATCACCCCGACCAACGTCCAGGG
>JAYUAG010000126.1:0-5580 GCA_043741475.1 Thermoflexaceae bacterium
GCAAAGACACGAAGATCACGCGAAGGCGCAATGGACCAGGTCTTTGCGCCTTCGTGAGATCTTCGCGCCTTCGCGGTTCTCCATCGTAAGACCGGGTCGGCTACACTCCCGCGATGCCTCACGTAGATCGTCCAGACGGCGCCCGCATCCACTACGAAGTCCACGGCAGCGGCTTCCCGCTCCTCCTCTTCGCGCCCGGCGGGGTCAACAGCCAGGTCCCGATCTGGACGATGGGCGCGGTGAATCCGCGGGAGTTCGCCCGAGGCGATGCGCACCCGCGCGCTGGTCGGGACACCGGAACACTGCGTCGAGCAGCTCATGCCCTACGTGGAAATGGGTGTGGGCGATTTCATCATCGGCGCACGGCCACTGGCGGACCTGGCGACGCTCGAACTCGTTGCGACCGAGGTGGCGCCGCAGGTGAAAGCTCGCGCCCTCGCCCTCGGCCTGCCGCGATAGCCGAGTGCACTCGGCAGCCGTGAACGGGCCTCATTCCGCACAGGCTTCCGCCGATATACTCGCGGATGCTCGCCCTCTATAGTGACGCCATAGTGACGCCATGATGTCAAACCGCTGGTTGCGCTGGCTTGCTGCCTGTGGCATCGCGGGACAGGCGCTGTTCTTCCTGTCGTGGTTCGTGGCGCAGTTCTTCGAACACGACAGCTACAGCATCATGCGCGACTTCACGAGCGACCTCGGCGCCCTTACTGCTGCTCACCCGCTGCCCTACAACCTCGGGACTTCCGTCTCCGGCCTGCTCACGGCGGCATTCGCGATTGCCGTCTACGCGGTCTTTCGCGGCTCGCTTCCCGGACGAATCGGCGCCGCGTGCATCGCCGTGAACGGCGTCGGCACGTTCCTGGACGGGATCCTGCGTGAGGATTGCTCGCCGCGGCTTGCCTCGTGCAAGGCGCTGGACGCAAGCCAGGGCTTCTCCTGGCACCACCAGGCCCACGACATCGAGACGCTCTTCACGGCGTTGGCGGCCATCGCGGCGCCGTTCCTGCTGGCCGTCGCGTTCCGTCGCGTGCCCGCATGGTCGCGGTTCTGGAAGTACCTGCTCGCGATCGGGATCGCCGACATCGCGATTCTCATCCCGTTCCTGATCACCGCCTCCCAGGCTGGCCAGCCGGGCGCGGGCCTCCTGGCGCGGATCATCGAGACTGTCGCCACAGCCTGGTTTGCCGTCCTCGGATGGTGGATATGGACAGGGCGTCTCAAACCAGCAAAGGCGGGCGCCGGCGCGCCGGCTGATGGAAGGGTATTGGGCTCGACTGCCCCAACCTGATCGCGTTGGCGGCGCTAACATACGGTTGGTAGGGTGGACTCACCGGCCGGCATTCCGCCACGGTGGTCCAACTGGCATGGAGCCCCGCGTTCCCGCGCACCGGGGAAACTGATGGCAGACTTTGACTACGACCTCTTCGTGATCGGTTCCGGGCCGGCCGGCCAGCGGGGCGCGATCCAGGCGGCGAAACTGAGAAAGCGCGTGGCCCTCGCCGAGCGCAAGCCCGTGATTGGCGGCGTCTGCATCAACACCGGCACGATTCCCAGCAAGACGCTGCGTGAGGCTGTCCTCCATCTCACCGGCTATCGCCACCACCTGCTCTATGGCGATTCCTACAGCGTGAAGCAGACGATCACGATGGAAGACCTGCTCGTGCACGCAGACCGTGTGATCGCCAACGAGGTCGACGTGACCCGCCACCAGCTCCTGCGCAACGGCGTCGAGCTGTTCTCAGCCGAGGCTCGCTTCGTCGACCCCCACACGATCCACCTCGCCTATGCGGCCGGCGCCGGGGAACGGGTCGTCACGGCCGCGAACGTGCTCATCGCCACCGGTACGTTCGCCACACGGGACCCGCATATTCCCTTCGACGGGCACTCAGTCTTGACGGCCGAGGACATCCTTCAGATGGAGAAGCTGCCGCGGACGATGGCGGTGGTCGGCGCGGGCGTAATTGGCCTCGAATACGCCAGCATTTTCTCTACCCTCGGGGTGCGCGTCACGCTCATCGACAAACGCAGCCGCCTGCTGCCCTTCGTCGACAGCGAGATCATGGACACCCTTGTCTACCACATGCGTCAGAACCGCATGACCCTCCGCCTTGGCGAAGAGGTGAGCGACATCGCCCTCGTCGACGACGACAACGGCGAGCGCGTCCAGATTCACCTGCGGAGCGGCAAGGTCGTGAGCGCCGACAAGGTGCTCTATAGCATCGGACGCACGGGCGCGACCGACCAGCTCAACCTCGAAGCGGTCGGTGTGACCCCCGATGCGCGAGGCTACCTGCAAGTCAATGGGGCGTTCCAGACATCGGCGCCGACCATTTATGGGGCGGGCGATGTCATCGGCTTTCCCGCGCTCGCCGCCACGTCCATGGAACAGGGGCGGCTGGCGGCCTGTCACGCATTCGGCGTGCCCGCCACGAGCGTGCCCGCGCTTTTCCCGTACGGCATCTACGCGATCCCGGAGATCTCTTTCGTCGGCCGCACAGAGGAAGAGCTTACCGAGCACGGCGTGCCCTACGAGGTCGGCAAAGCGCAGTACAAGGAGATCGCGCGCGGCCAGATCATCGGTGACCAGACAGGGATGATGAAACTCATCTTCCACGCCGAGACCCGCGAGCTGCTCGGCGTCCACATCCTCGGTGCGGGCGCGACAGAACTAGTGCACATCGGCCAGGCGGCGATGGGGCTCGGCGGCGGCATCGACTATTTCGTGAACACCGTCTTTAACTACCCCACGCTGGCGGAGTGTTACAAGACGGCGGCGCTCGACGCTGCCAACCGCCTCGCGGCCGTCTGACGGGTCGGCATTCTGATCCGCGTCGCGCCCCCGGCCGCTACACTTTCCCGGTGGCGACGATCAAGTCTTCTCTGCGCAGCCAGTTCGAGGTGGAACGGCGGCGCTCAGCCTTCATGTCGTTCCTGCTCGGCACTGGCGTGGGCATCATTGTGACGGACACCTGGATCTCGGCCTGGTTCGGCATCCCCGGCGGGTTCATCGGCGGCGTCGTCGCCTACGGGCTCGTCTACGGCTACGAAACATTGATGTGGCGGCGCCACCATGGCTGACCAGCAGTCCCCACTCTCCCACCTCGATGCAAAGGGCGCCGCGCGCATGGTCGACGTCTCCGCGAAAGACGACACGGTGCGCGAAGCCACGGCCGAGGGGTTCGTCGTGATGCTGCCGGCGACGCTGGCCCTCATCCAGGCGGGCGGGTTGGCGAAGGGCGACGTGCTCGCCGTGGCGCGGACCGCCGGGATTATGGGGGCGAAACGCACCAGTGACCTCATCCCCATGTGCCACCCGCTGGCGATCACGGGCGTCACGCTCGACCTGGAGGCGGAGGGCGCCGACCGCCTGCGGATCACCGCTCGCGTGAAGACGACCGGGAAAACCGGCGTCGAGATGGAAGCGCTGACGGCGGTCAGTGTCGCGGCACTTACGGTCTACGACATGTGCAAGGCGGTGGACCGCGGCATGCGCGTCGAGGGCCTTCGATTGCTGGAGAAGCGCGGCGGCAAGTCCGGCCACTGGCGCACCGCCGGACCGTAGCATTCGTACCGATACTGACGTACGATGCCCGCATGGTTGTGCGACAGAGCGAACGACTTGAGGCGCGCATCGACCCGGAAAGCCGCGCGTACCTTCGCTGCCTCCTCGACGAGCGAGGATTGACCTTTGCGGGCTGGATCCGGGCAAAGCTCAATGAGGAACGGAAAGACCAGGTGCGGCAGCGCGCACTCGCTGCCGTGAGGGAGATAGCCAGCGCTCAGGAAACCTGGGTGCCGGACGATCCCGAAGAGCTGGTGCGGATGCTCAACGAGGAGCGCTACGATTGACTGCCTTTATGGATACGACCGTCCCGCTCCACGGTCGCGGCGCCGAGAGCGCGATCCAGCGCGCCTGCGTAGCAATCCTGAATCTGGCGGCGGGCGCCGCGGGAACCTGCACGGCAAGCGCGGAAGTGCTGCAGGAAGTGTTTCACGTGGTCCTCCGGCGCACTGGGTCGGCGGCCACAGCCCGTCAAGCGGTCCTTCACACCGACAATGTGCTCAGTGGCGAGATCGCTGGAGTGCTTCGCACGGACGTACTTGTGGCCAGCGCACTCGTCGTACCTGTGGCCCTGTCGGGCCGCGACCGGCTCCACATTGCTGTGATGCAGCGGCTCGGCATCAGCGACATCATCACCACCGACCGCGGCTTCGATGGCATCAACGGCATCCGGCGGTTGGACCCGCTGGACCTGGCCATGTGGCGCGACTCAGTGTTCGCCTACTAAGCGCGTTGCGCGCCGCCGCGCACGGCCGTAATCTGTTCACATGGTTGTACGACAGTCTGAACGCCTCGAAGTACGGCTCGACCCGTTGAATCGGGATTACCTCCGCTGCCTCCTCGACGAGCGAGGATTGACTTTTGCCGACTGGATTCGCGCCAAGATCGAGGACGAGCGGAAGGCCGAAGCGCGGCGGCGGGCGCTTGCCGCCGTTGAACGGATGGCGGCCCGTTCCGAAGAGTGGGTGCCTGCCGACCCGGAGGAACTGCGTCGCATGATCGACGAAGAGGATGAGGAGTGACAGGTTTCGTCGACACCAATATCCCGACCTACGCCGAGGGAGCTCCATCGATCTACAAGGAGCCATGTCTTGCGGTTCTTGGGCTGGCGGCGGGCAAACCGGGGACGTGCCTCACGAGCGCCATGGTTCTCCAGGAACTCCTCTACGTTCGGCTGCGGCGCGCCGGAATCGTGGCCGCGCGCCTGATTCTGGTCGATTTCGACAACGCCCTGAACGGCCTGGTCGAAGCGGTCTCCCGCGAAGACGTATGGCGGTCCGCGCAGCTCGACCTGCCCACCGGGCTCTCAGGCGCTGATCGCGTCCACATCGCCGTCATGCAGCGCCTCGGTATGAGCGACATCATCACCACCGACCGCGACTTCGATGGCATCAACGGCATCCGGCGGCTGGACCCGCTGGACCTGGCCATCTGGCGCGATTCTGTGTTCGGTGACGGCTGACGGTGGGAGTTGCCCGGCCCCGCCGGGTTACCGTACGCTTGATCGCCATGGACGTACGTACACCACGCCGCCTGGAAGTCCGGCTCGACGACGAGCATCGACGTCGTCTGCAGCGGATCGTCGAAAGCCGGGGCGCGACGGCCTCGCCCTTCGTGCGCGCCGCCATAGACCGCGAATACCGCGTCATGGAAGACGAGGAGTTCGACGCGTTGCTTGCCTCGCTGGTCAACAATCCGGTCGACCTCCCGGGCTGGGAAGAACTCCGGGACGAAATTGACGAAATGCTCGAGCCTCACATGGCGGAGGACTGAGTGCCAGGCTTCCTTGATGCGAACATCTCTATGTATGCAACGGGAGCCGAGTCCGAGTTTAAGACGCCATGCGCGCAGATTCTCGAACTCTGTCAGCGGTCCCCCGGGAAGCTGATCACGTCTGTCGATGTACTCCAGGAAGTGTTCCACGCGTTGCTCAGAAGAGGGCTCCGCGAGAGAGCCGAGCGTACCGCGCGGATGCTCGATGCCGCCGTCCACGGCCGCGTTGAGCCGGTCACACGGAC
>JAYUAG010000127.1:0-12828 GCA_043741475.1 Thermoflexaceae bacterium
CGATTCCACGGCCGGGCAAAGCGCTTCAGCCCATCTTCCAGCGCTCGTGCCAGTTCGATGTCGGCCTTGTGGTTGTATGAAATGAACGCGTCATAGGACATTGCGTGGAGCTTTCAGGGCGGATGCGGCGCGCCTCATGCTAGCTCTTCCGGTCAGTCAGCGCCTCCTATCCAGGAGCCGCGGCCGTCCTTGGCCGCGGGTGCAACCGACGGCTGCGGGAAGCGACGAAGGCCCGGTCTTCCCTCGTGCCACCCCCATCGCCCCGAGCGCACGGCAAAGGAACTTCAGCGTTAGACTGCGCCGATGACGGAGAACCGGCCCGTGGCGGTTGGACTCGTGGGCGCCGGTCCGTGGGCGAACATGGTGCACGCGCCCGTGCTCGCGGCCGGACCGGAGACAAGGCTGGCCGGGGTTTGGGCACGCCGCCCGGAGGCCGCCCGCGAAACCGCGGCGAAGCATGGCGCGCCAGCATTCGAAAGCTTCGACGCGCTGCTCGACGCCTGCGAGGCAGTCGCCTTCTGCGTCCCGCCGGATGTGCAGCCCGAGTACGCGATCCGCGCGGCAAAGGCGGGGAAGGCGCTGCTCCTCGAAAAGCCGCTCGCAGACGACCTCCCGACGGCGGAACGTGTCGCCGCGGCGGCGAGCGCGGTGCCGACGCTGATGGTCCTCTCCTACCGGTTCGCGGCGGGAGTGCGCGCGAAAATCGAGGAAGCGCGCGCCTTCGACGCCTACGCGGCCCGTGGGATGTATGTCTCCGGGGCCTTCCTTCCCGGCAGCCCCTTCGCCTTCGGCTGGCGGCTCAAGCGGGGCGCCTTATTAGACATCGGCCCGCACATCATCGACCTCGCCTCGGCCGCGCTCGGAGATGTGGTGGAGCTGCGGGCGCACGGCGACCCGCTGAAGATGGTCACCCTCGACCTGCAGCACGGCTCAGGGATCTACTCGCAACTCGTCATTTCCGCGACCGTGGGGGTTGCGCGGCAACGCGTCAGCCTGGAACTCTTCGGGAAGAGCGGCGTCATGGAGGTCGACCCCACCGCGTTCATGGGCCGGGACGTCTTCCCCACGGTCCGCGCCGAGTTTGCTGCGATCGTGCGCTCGGGAGGCCGTCACCCGCTGGGCGTGGAGCGTGGCCTCTACCTTCAGAGGATCATCTCCGAGGCGGAGAAACAACTGGCGGGCGACTGAGGCGGCTCGCCCGTTCGCACCCTCACAATCCCTCTCCTATACTCGCCTCACAAGCTGATGGAGGCGCGGCCGGCCCAGCCGCGTCCGGGGGAGAGGTATGCCGAGCACTTCAAAGAGAGACTGGCTTTTGGGCGTCCACGGTAAGGCGATCGAACGCGCCCCCGAACGGCGCAAGGTCTTCGAGACCACCGGCCAGATGCCGCTCGACCCTGTTTATGCGCCAGAGGATCTGAATGGTTTCGATCCCGGGACTGACCTCGGCTTCCCGGGCGAATACCCCTTCACGCGCGGCATCCAGCCGACGATGTACCGCGGCCGCTTCTGGACAATGCGCCAGTACGCCGGTTTCGGCACCGCCGAGGAGTCGAACCAGCGCTACCGCTACCTTCTCGGCCAGGGCCAGACGGGGCTCTCGGTCGCCTTCGACCTGCCGACCCAGATCGGTTACGACTCCGACGACCCGATGGCGGCGGGCGAAGTCGGAACAGTCGGTGTGGCGATCGACTCGCTCGAGGACATGCTCACGCTCTTCGACCAGATCCCGCTGGACAAAGTCACCACCTCGATGACGATCAACTCGACCGCCCCGGTGCTGCTGGCGCTGTATGTCGCCGTGGGGAAGCACCAGGGAATCGCACCGGAAAAGCTCGGCGGCACCGTCCAGAACGACATCCTCAAGGAGTACATCACGCGGGGGACGTACATCTACCCGCCGAAGCCGAGCATGCGGCTGATCACGGACGTCTTCCGCTATTGCAAGGAGACGGTGCCCGGCTGGAATACGATCTCCATCTCCGGCTATCACATGCGCGAGGCCGGTTCGACCGCCGCCCAGGAGATCGCCTTCACGCTCGCCGATGGGATCGAATACGTCACCGCGACGATCAACGCCGGCCTTGATGTCGATGATTTCGCCGGCCAGCTGAGCTTCTTCTTCGCCTGCCACAGCAACTTCCTCGAAGAGGTGTCGAAGTTCCGGGCCGCGCGCAGACTCTGGGCGAAGATCATGAAGGAGCGCTTCAACGCCAAGAATCCGCGCTCGATGATGCTGCGCTTCCATACGCAAACGGGCGGCGCGACACTCACCGCCCAGCAGCCCGAGGTGAACATCGTCCGCACGGCCGTCCAGGCGCTCGCGGCCGTCCTTGGCGGGACGCAATCGCTGCACACGAACTCGATGGACGAGGCGCTCGGCCTGCCGACGGAGAAGGCTGTGCAGATCGCCCTGCGCACGCAGCAGGTGATCGCGTATGAGAACGGCGTCGGTGATGTCGCCGACCCGCTCGGCGGCTCCTATTACATCGAAAGCATGACCAACCGCCTCGAGGCCGAGGCGAACGACTATCTCACGACCATCGACCGGCTGGGCGGCGCGCTGGCAGCCCTCGAACAGGGCTTCCAGCAACGGGAGATCCAGGAGGCCGCCTATCGCTACCAGCGCGAGGTGGAAGAGAACGAGCGCATCATCGTGGGCGTAAACGACTTCAAGGTGCCGGAACAGCCCGTCGAGCTGCTGCGACTCGACCCAACGATCGGGCAACGCCAGGTGGAGAAGCTGCGAGAACTCCGGGCGCGGCGCGACAACGCCGCCGTCGCCGCGTCCCTGGAACGCCTGGAAGCGGCGGCCCGAGGGACGGACAACGTGGTCCCGGTGATGGTCGAGTGCGTGGGCAACCTCGTGACGCTTGGCGAAATCAGCCACCGTCTCCGCAAGGTTTGGGGCGAATATCAGCCGCAGGTGGTGATCTAATGGCTGATGATTCACCGGGTTCCGCAGACGAACGTCGCCGCCTCCTGCACGAGCTCGACCTCGAACGGCATCAGCTCATCCGCAACATCGAGACCTGCCGCATCCGCGACATCGACCGCCCATTCATCGCCGATTGGTCGCTCAAGGATATCGTCGGGCACGTTGCCAGCTGGGAGGCCGAGGTCGTTTCTGCCCTGCGCGAGCTGCGTGAAGGCAAGCGGCCAGCGTTGCTCGATTTCGATGACGCGACCCTCGACCACTGGAACCGCGACCACGTGGAGCGCAAGCGCGACCTCAATTTCTGGAGTGTGTACGAGCAACTGAAGGGTGGCCGTAACCGCGTCGCCGAAGAACTGCAGCAAATCGACGACGCTGACCTGACGGACGAGGGCTCCGTCTCCGGCCAGATGGTGAGGTCCCTCATCGGACACGACCGCGAGCACTGGCACGAGATAGCCGCGGTGTTAGCGGGCATGACAGGCGCGCGGCCCGAGCCCCGCCCGTCCGTCCCCGAAGAAGCGAAGGCCCAGGGTTGATCGAGCGATGCTGACCCGCGTGAATCACGTCGCCCTTGGCGTCCACGACGTTGAGGACGCATTGCGCTTCTACCGGGATACGCTCGGCCTGCCGGCCTCACCGGTTAGCGACGGGACGGAGCTGCCCGTCGGCCGCTCCGCGGTACGCATCGTGCCTGTAGATGATGCCGCCCCGGAGGGCGTCCTTCGCGTCGCCTTCGACGACGACACGCTTCCCGCTGGCGCCGATCCCCTCCAGGAGGATCCCGAGGCGCAACTCGGCCTTGGCATCGTCCGGCTCCCCGCCGGCCTCGTTCCGGACGCGCCGGTGGACGGTCGTGTCCGCTTCCTCGACCACATCGTCGTCGCCTCGAACGACAGCGCCGCCACCGCCGCCCACTTCCGCGACCGCCTGGGGATGGAGATCAAGCGCACGATGACGCGGCCGGGCACGGGCGCGCACCTCGAGTTCGCCAAGCTCGTCGACGTCACAATCGAGTTCGCCGGCCCACCGCAACCTCGCCCCGGCGAACTGAAGGCAAAGTTCTGGGGGCTCGTCTTCGCGGTTGATGATATCGATGCCGTCGTCGCGACGGCCCGCGAGGCCGGGTATCCCGTGAGCGACCCGATTCCCGCCGTGCAGCCCGGCGCGAAGATCGCGACCGTGAAGTCGGGCACCGGCGGCGTGCCCTTCGCCGTCATCCAGTACAACGCCCTCTGAACTGCGGACGATCGATGGACCTGCGCGACACATTCAATGAGGACGCGGAGCGGTACGACCGCTCGCGGCCGGGCTATCCGGCAGCCCTGTTCGACGACCTCGCCGCGACCACCGGCTTGCGGGAGGGCGCGCGGGTGCTCGAAATCGGGCCGGGTACAGGCCAGGCGACGGTTGAACTCCTGCGGCGCGGCTACCACGTCACCGCCGTGGAGCGCGGGCCGAACATGGCGGCCGTGCTCCAACGCAACATCGCGGCGTTTCCAGTAGCGAAGGTCTTCGTCTCGGGCTTTGAGTCGTGGCCGCTACCAGATGAGCCCTTCGAACTCGTGTTTTCAGCGACCGCCTTCCATTGGATCGACCCCGTTGTCCGAATAGTGAAGGCAGCGTCGGCTCTACGGCCAGGAGGCGCGCTCGCTGTCGTCGGGACGGGTCACGTTGCAGGTGGCGACGAGGAGTTCTTCGCCCGGGCGCAGGAATGCTATGAGCGCCACATGCCTGGAACCCCACCGGGGGGAGAAATGCTACCCCAGCCGGAAACGGTCCCGGATGATCGCTGGGGTGTGCCCGAGTCAGGTCTCTTCGAGGCGCCCAAGTTCCGCCGCCACGTGAGCGAATTGGAGTACACCACGGCCGAATACCTTGACGTCATCGGGACGTATTCGAACCACATTGCCCTGGAGGCCAGTGCTCGGGCGAGCCTTTACTCCTGCATCGCTGACCTGATCGACACGGACTTCAGCGGGCACATTCGCAAGGCATACCAGCGGCGGATGATGATCACTCGCCGCCGCTAACGCGCGTGCGCGGGAATCGGCGGGGCAAGCGCAGAAAGCCTGTTCGCCGTCCGCGACCAGGAGTAGGATCTATGGGTTCGACTCTCCAGACGCCCGGAGGTGAGGCATGTATTTCAAGCAGTTTCTCCATGACGATACAGGCTGCTCGTCTTATCTGATTGCATCGCGGCAATCGCGCAACGCGGCGGTGATCGACCCGCAAGTCGACACCGACCAGTACCTGGACCTGGCCCGGGAACGCGGGTACACGATCACCGCTGTCGTTGACACCCACCTCCACGCCGACCACGTCTCCGGCAACCGGGCACTCGCGAAGGTGACGGGCGCCGAGGTGTTTCTGCATGAGGCGGCGGACGTGAGTTTCCCTTTTCACAAGCTACAGGACGGCGATGAGGTGGCACTCGGACAGGTAGTGCTGAGGGTGGTTCACACGCCCGGGCATCGGCCGGAAGCGATTTCGTTGCTGGTGACGAATCCGCCGCGCAGTCCCGAGCCATCGATGCTGCTAAGCGGCGATACGCTCTTTGTGGGGGATGTCGGGAGGCCCGATTTCGGGGGCGAGGAGGGCGCTGCGGAACAGTACACGAGCACACGACGGCTGCTCGAACTGCCGGACTGGGTGGAAGTCTTCCCGGCCCATTTCGAGGGTTCCTGCGGCAAGGCCATGTGCGGGCGGCCCAGCAGCACGATCGGCTTCGAGCGGCGTTACAACCCCGTACTCCAGCTCTCAAGGGCCGACTTCATCGCGGTCGAATCCGATGCCCCGGCGCGCCCGCTCAACATGACGGCGATCATGGACGCCAATCGCGGGCTCGCGGAATATCCTTGGCCCGTGCACGTCGACCCCGGCAGTGTCTCCGTTGTCACCCTCGACGCGGCTCCAGGGTGGCTCGTGAAACATCGCGCGGTCGTGATCGATGTGCGCGAACCGCAGGAGTACGAGAGCGGTCACCTGCCGGCCGCAGTCTCAGTCCCGCAGGCGGACCTGGTGACCCGCCTCGCCGACATACCTGTCGATAGGGATCTCCTGGTGGTGTGTGCGGGCGGAGTGCGCTCCGCTCGCGCGACCGCCTTCCTGGTGGCGTTGGGCTTTGAGCGTGCCGTTAGCCTTGCGGGCGGCACGGACGGGTGGCGCGCCGCGGGGCTGCCGGTGACGTCGGGTTAGCGCAGGGTGCTTGACGGCCGATAGGGTAGGGGGGTATCCTACTGTCATGACACCGGAAATCCGCGCCAAAGCACAGCAGCGGCTCAAAATCATCGCCGGCCAGGTGCAGGCGCTCCAACGCCAGGTCGAAGAGGACCGCTACTGCGTCGATGTGCTCGACCTCTCCCTCTCCGTCCAGAAGGCGCTGCGAAGCCTCGACGGACTCGTGATGGAGGGCCACCTGCGCACCCACGTCGCCGAGCAGATGGCAAACGGCGAAGTCGACCGCGCGGTCGGCGAACTCTTGCGCCTCTACCGGGTCCAGGGTCCGATCGATACATAGCACTATCACCGCCAACACTACCGAGGGAGGACCACCATGGCACAAACGATCGAGTTCAACATCACGGGGATGACCTGTGACCACTGCGTGCACGCCGTCACGACTGCGGCGAGCGAGGTCGATGGCGTCTCAGACGTTGTCGTTAGCCTTGAAGAGAAGTCCGCGAAGGTCACGGGCGAGATGATCGACATCCAGAAGGTGATCGCGGCGATCGCCGAAGAAGGCTACACCGCGACGCGGAAGTAGCGAGTACAGCGGCCGACGCGGCCGAAAGGGAAGAACCAATGGCAACCGAAAATGCGGTCACGCTGCGCATCAGCGGGATGACCTGTGCTTCGTGCGTGCGGCGCGTGGAGCGCGCGCTGAGCAAAGTCGAGGGCGTACAGACGGCCTCCGTGAACTTCGCCAGCGAAACCGCGCGGGTCGAATTAGCTTCGGCGGTGGCCGTGGACCAACTGGTCGCGGCTGTGAGCAAGGCGGGCTACAGCGCCGAGGAAGCCGGCTCCGAAACCCGCGCGCACCACACTGGCGGAGGCTCGACGCTGGCGTTCCTTATCGCCGGCGTGGTACTCGGCATCCCCACGGTGGTGATCGCGATGGCGCTCGACATCGCCGGCCTCACCGCGATCGGTGGCCACCGCGCTACCGGCTGGCTCCTGCTCGCGCTGGCGACGCCCATCCAGGTCGGGCTCGGCTGGCGCTTCTACCGGGGCTCATGGGCAAGCCTGCGCCACCTCAACCCCAACATGGACGTGCTCGTCGCGCTAGGCACTACGGTAGCCTACGCGTACAGCACCTGGGTGGTGGTCAGTGGCCAGCATCGCCACATGTTCTTCGATGTGAGCAGCGCCGTGCTCGTGTTCATCACCCTCGGAAAGTACCTCGAGGAGCGATCGAAGGGGTCTGCCGCCTCCGCCCTTACGGCCTTGCTCGGGCTCGGCGCCAAGGACGCCACGGTGGTGCGGCAGGGCATCGAATCGACCGTCCCGGTCACCTCGCTCGCGCCAGGAGACCTCCTCATCGTCCGTGCGGGCGAAAGGATCGCCGCTGACGGTAAGGTAATCGAGGGCCGCGGCGCCATCGACGAGTCGATGCTCACGGGTGAGTCCCTGCCCGTGGAGCGACGGCCCGGCGATTCAGTAGTCGGCGGCACGATCAACCAGGACGGATTGCTCCGCATCGAGGTCACCAGCGTCGGCGAAAAGAGCGCGCTGCATCGGCTGGCACGCCTCGTCGAAGATGCGCAGGGGTCGAAACCGCCAATCCAGCGGCTCGTAGACCGGATCACGGCCGTGTTCGTACCGGTTGTGGTGGTGCTTGCACTCGCTACCTTCGTGGGGTGGGGCACGCTCGGCGGGTCGTGGGTCGATGGCATGATCGCCGCGGTGGCGGTGCTTGTCGTCGCCTGCCCTTGCGCCCTCGGGTTGGCAACGCCGACAGCGATCATGGTGGGCACGGGCCTCGGCGCCGAGCGCGGCATCCTCATTCGCAACGCGGAGGTGCTGGAGCGACTGCGCCGCCTGGACGCGATCATCCTCGACAAGACGGGCACGCTCACCCAGGGAAGGCCGCAGGTCACAGATGTCGTACCGCTTGGGACCTGGAGCGAACAACGGGTCCTCACGCTGGCGGCGGCGGCAGAGTCAGGCAGCGACCACCCGTTGAGCCGCGCCGTGGTCGACTCCGCGGTGGACGCGGGCTACGAGTTGCCGCCGGCCAGCGAGTTTACGGCGCTGGTGGCGAGGGGTGTCGTCGCCACCGTCGAGAGCCAGGTCGTTGCCGTCGGAAACCCGCGCCTGCTCGCGATCCACGACATCACCCTGACGCAGCGCGCCCGCGATGAAGCAGACCGTCTCGAGGAGATGGGCCGCACCGCGGTGTTCGTCTGCGTGGATGGAGCGGTGGCGGGCATCCTCGGTATGTTCGACGACGTGAAACCCGGGGCGGCGCGGGCTGTGGAGACGCTGCAAGGCCGCCTCGGCCTGCGCGTGATTATGGCCACGGGGGACAACGAGCGTGCGGCCGCAGCCGTCGCCGCAGCCGTGGGCATCACCGAGTTCCGGGCGGGCGTGACCCCTGACGACAAACTCGCGCTGGTCACCGAGCTTTCCGCGGCCGGCTTGTCGGTGGCGATGGTCGGCGACGGCGTCAACGATGCGCCTGCCCTCGCCCGTGCCGATATCGGCATCGCCATGAGCACCGGCGCCGACGTCGCCATCGAAGCGAGCGACATCACGCTCCTCAACGGCGACGTGACCAAACTCGCCGAAGGGATCCTCCTCGGCCGGGCGACGCTTGGCGCCATTCGCCAGAACCTCGGCTGGGCCTTCGGATACAACGTGCTCGCGATCCCGATCGCCGCCGCGGGCCTCCTGAACCCGATCATCGCCGGGGGGGCCATGGCGTTCAGCTCGGTGAGCGTCATGGCCAATAGCCTGCGACTGCGCTCGCAGGCGCGGCCGATCGCGCTCGCCGCCGGTAACCGCCCGAGCGTCAATGCGCCGCGGTTCGTGGTCGCGAACCGCGTGCCTCTGGCCGCACTCGCGGCCATCGTGCTCGTTCTGGTGGTGCCACTCGTGGTGTTCACAGGCGTGGATCGTGGCTGGTTCAGTGGGGACGGGGCCTCCGGCAATCACCCTGGAGAGATTGAGGTGCGTCTCACGAACTTCGCCATTAACCCAACGACGCACACTGCGCCAGCGGGCGAGGTCGTCTTCCGTGCCATTCACGTGGAGGAAGGCCATGCCAGCCACGGCGCCGGGTCGTTGGGGGCGATTCACGAGCTGGTCGTGGCGCGGCTCCTTCCGGACGGCACGTACGAAGTCGTGGGGAGGTCACCCGAACTGGCGCCCGGCAAGGATGCCGAGGTGCGGCTCAAGCTGGCGGCCGGCGAGTACGAACTCCAATGCAACGTCGTGGAGAAGGTCGGCTCAACGGTCACTTCGCACTACATCGAGGGGATGCATACGGCCTTCACCGTCTCCTGAGGCGCGTCCAATCAGAACCGGTACGTCGTGCCCACGGCGTTGTGGATGTACGCCTCCGGAAACGCGGCGGCAAGGGCCATCTGGGGTTTGTAGCCCGTGCAGTGCGCGGGCACGAGGACGCTGGGCTCAAACGCTCGGAGCGCCTCCACCGTCGGCCCGATCAGTGGTTCGAAGAAAGTCCCCGAGAGGTGGAAGCCCCCGAGGACGCCGTGGACACGCTCGACTCCCGTGAGCGCCAGGGCGTGACGGACAATGTTCACGATTCCTGAGTGGCCGCAGCCCGTGAGGACGACGAGCCCCCGGTCCTTCACGTGAAAAATGACCGCCTGGTCGTCGAACAGGTGAGGTTCCGATTCCCAGCGGCCGTCCAGTTCGCGCTCGAAGAAGGGGAACCCCTGTTCAAAGCTGCTGGTCCGGGCCACCTCCCCGGTAATCAGCGCCGCGCCAGCGAAGAGGACCGACGGATCCCGGGTCTCGACGAGTTCGAAGCCCGCGCCTTCGAGTGCGGATCGCGAAGGCGGCGGGAGCGGCGTGGGTTGACCGCCGGGCGGCGCGGAGCGCCGTCGTGTGTAGGCCGCGGGATGGAGTATGAGGGGCATAGCCGGGCGTCCCACGCGTTCGACGAGCCCTGCTAGCCCGCCTGTGTGGTCCATGTGGCCGTGCGAGAGCACCACCGCTTCGATGTCGCGGGGGTCGATCTGGAGCCTGTCAAGGTTCTCGACCATGCCGTTCGGTGAAATGCCGAGGTCGAACAGCAGCGTATGGGACTCGTCGCCGGTTGTGAGCCGGATAAGCGCGGAGAAGCCGTGCTCGGCGTGGAGCGTGGTCGGCGCCGCCCCGCCATCGATGAACGGATTTGAGGCGCGGGGGCCCCACGGATGACGCGCCACCATCTCTTCGCCCGGGAGCAGCGCGTCGATCTGGTTATCGACGAGGATGGTGACTTCGAGCGAACCGATCGTTTGTAGGTCCATCTGTATCCTCCGTGGGTTTAGCGCACGCTCCAGGCGACCGTTTGCTCGACTTCACCATCGACGGAGATTTCGACCTGGTACTTCCCGATGGGCCATGAGGCGCTCGGCTTCAGTTCGAAATCCACGTTCCGTGTGCCGTCGGCCGTGACTTCGAAAGTGCCGATCTCCTGGCCTGCTTCGGCGGCCGTGCCGACATCGACGACCGTCCAGCGCGCCGCGAAGCTCGTGCCCTTGGGCGCCTTCTTGATGGCGATGACCGCATGGACGGTGTCATTTACGCCGAAGACGGTGGTTGAGGCGCCGGGTGCGAACGTCTTCTCCTTGACCGTCTTCGTCATCGTGACGGACTTGATGAGGCCCGACGCGGAGTCACCCGTGTCGCCGCCATCGTCGTCTGAACATGCGGGGGCGCCGAGAAGAACCGCAAGCAGTGCCACTGCGAGGACCACAGGAAGCATCAGCCGCTTGAGCATGCCGGACACCTCACTCAAGGCCCATAGTGGGCCTGGATCGGGCGAAATCGTAGCGGTTGGGAGGGGAAATGGCCACAGCGGTCACTGCGGGAAGAAGTCGCGCACTTTGCACATGAAACCCGGCAGCACGTCGAAGCCCGAGACCTCGTCGTCCGCCCCAAGCATGAGCGGCAGGTGCGCCGGGCGGTAGACTATCGTGGTCTGCGTGACCGGGTAGATGACCCAGAGCAGCCGGACACCGGCGGCCAGGTAGTCCTGCACCTTCTCATCGAGGTCGTTGGCGTTGTCGGTCGGGCTCAAGACTTCGACGGCCAGGTCCGGGACGATGTGGAGATCCTCCCACGGAGGGATGCCGTC
Source organism: Thermoflexaceae bacterium (assembly GCA_043741475.1). Classification (GTDB taxonomy): domain Bacteria; phylum Chloroflexota; class Dehalococcoidia; order Tepidiformales; family Tepidiformaceae; genus JAGQHB01. Next base: position 11,247 of record JAYUAG010000127.1, read on the forward strand.
GGCAAAACGCGAACGGAGGACTACCGAGGCGTCGGCGCGGCGGAAGTACCGCCGGCGTTCCGGGAAGATGTGAAGAGCGACCGACGACCCGAACACGCAGACCAGCCCCGATTTCTTGGCGAACTTCCCGGTCTCATAGATCACGGCTGCGGCGATCCACGCCTCGCGGGCGCCGGAACCTCTGGCCCTCAACGCTCCGTCGACGAGTTCATAAGCGGTGGCGTCGTCGAGTGCCTTCGCTTCTTCGACCGAGTACTGCCGCGTGATTGTCGCAACCACCATGTTGGCGCCTCCGTAACAAGTATAGCGCGCGGGCACACTGGTTCCCGTTAGAGGTACACTGTGTCCATGAAGCGAGCCAACTCCCGAACCGTCCGCGCCGGGTCCGTCACTATTGGCGGAGGCAACCCCATCGTCGTCCAGTCGATGTGCGCCACCCGCACCCAGGACATCGACGCCACCGTCGCCCAGACCAAGATGCTGCATGACGCCGGCGCCGGGCTCGTCCGCATCGCCGTCGACAGCGCGAAAGACGTTGAGTGCCTGGCGGAGGTGCGCGCGCGCGTGCCCGAGGCGAACCTCGTGGTCGACCTCCAGGAGAACTACCGGCTGGTCGAGATCGTGGCCCCGCACGTGAACAAGGTGCGCTATAACCCCGGCCACCTCTACCACCACGAGAAGCAGAAGTCCGTGCGCGACAAGGTCGCGTTCATCACCGAGCACGTCGTGAAGAACGACTGCGCCATGCGCGTCGGCGTGAACTGTGGCTCCGTGGACCCGGCGATGGCAGCGAAGTTCGAAGGGACGGATGGGCCGGGCCTGGATGGCGTGTCGGCGATGGTCGAGAGCGCCCTCCAACACTGCCAGATCCTCGATGACATCGGCTTCTCGCGGTACGTCGTCTCGATGAAGGACAGCGACCCGCGCAAGGTGCTCGCTGGCAACGAACGGTTCGCCGCCGCCCGCCCAGACGTGCCGCTGCACCTCGGCGTGACGGAGGCGGGGATGCTCCCGGACGGCGCGATCAAGACCCGCATCGCCTTCGAACAGCTGCTTTCGCGCGGCATCGGCGACACGCTCCGCGTCTCCCTGACGCTGCCCTTCGCGGAGAAGTGGCGTGAGGTCGAGGTCGGCAAGAAGATCATCGCCGATGTCGATGCCGGCCGTTTCCGCTCCGTGCCGAAGTTCATCGACCACGGCCTGAACATCATCAGCTGCCCCAGCTGCAGCCGCGTCGAGAACGAGGCGTTCGTGGATCTCGCCTTCAAAGTGAAAGAGATGTCGCAGTACGCGAAGCCGTACGACATCACGATCGCCATCATGGGCTGCCGCGTGAACGGCCCCGGCGAGACGGACGACGCGGACCTCGGGCTCTGGTGCGCCCCCAACTTCGTCAACCTGAAGAAGGGCGAAGAGGAGCTGGGCGCCTTCCCGTACGACACCGTGCTCGACCGCCTGCGCGTTGAACTGGACGCGATCATCGCGACAAAGAAGACCACGAAGAAGGCCGCGGCGAGTGTCTGATGGGCCGGTCTACCGCCGTGACAGCGTCTCGGATTACTTCGGCGCGCTCGCTGATCGA
>JAYUAG010000128.1:0-2317 GCA_043741475.1 Thermoflexaceae bacterium
GTCGAGCAACGGCCCCGAGAGCCGCCGCTGGTAGTTGCTCACAGCAAATGGTGCACACGTGCAATCCCGTGTGGAGTCACCGAAGAATCCGCATCTACAAGGATTGGCTGCCGCCAATAGGCTGAAGTTCGCGGGGAAGGTCACCGCGTAGCGCGCGCGGCTGATCGTCACCTGGCGATCCTCCATCGGCTGGCGCAGGACCTCGAGAACGCGCATGTCGAACTCCGGCAGCTCATCGAGGAACAACACGCCGCGGTGCGCAAGGGTGATCTCGCCCGGGTGCGGCGGCGACCCGCCTCCGACCAGCCCGGCGTGAGAAATCGTGTGGTGTGGCGCGCGAAAGGGGCGTTCCGCAAGCAATCCCGCGCTCCCGGGCAGCTGCCCGGCGACGCTATAGATGCGTGTCACCTCCATCGCCTCGTCCCGCGTCATGGGCGGCAGGATCGATGGCATCGCCCGCGCGAGCAGCGTTTTTCCGCTCCCCGGCGGCCCCCGCATCAACAGGTTGTGGCCGCCCGCCGCCGCCACCTCCAGCGCTCGCTTCGCGCTCTCCTGCCCCACGATGTCGGCGAAGTCCGTCGTGCCCGGCATCGTCAGCCGTGGCGCCTCCACCTCGCTCCGCGCATAGGCCGGCAGCGGCAGCGCCCCGCTGAGGTGTCCCACCAGCGCCGAGAGACTCTCGACCGGGATCACCTCCACGCCCTCGACGAGTGCCGCCTCGGGCGCGTTCAGCACCGGCACGAAGACGCGCCCCAGCCCCTTCGCTCGCGCCAACGAGACCATCGAGAGGACGCCATGGACGGGCCGCAGGTCGCCAGTGAGCGCCAGCTCTCCCACCCAGAGCGCGTCTTCTACCTGCGCCACCGCCTGGCCGCTCGCCAGCAGGATCCCGACCGCAATCGGGAGGTCATAGGCCGCCCCTTCCTTGCGCAGGTGGCCCGGCGCGAGCGAGATCGTCACGCGGTGGTTCGGCGGATAGGAGAGGCCGCTGTTGCGGATCGCGGAGCGCACGCGTTCGCGCGATTCCTGGATGGCCGCATCCGGCAGGCCCACGACCGTTGTCTGGGGGAAGCCGCGGGAGATGTCGACTTCGACCTCGACGAGCTCACCATCGAGTCCCACGATCGCGGCGCTGAAGACCTTCGCTAACATCCGGCCAAGTGTGGCGAGTGCGCTTCCCGCCCGTCAAACGTGGCTCGGGCCGAACCACGAAGGCGGGAAGGTCACGCCAAGGACGCCATGTCATCCGTACCTTGCCTTCAGGTAGACCAGGTTCGTGCTGTCGTCCTCGGTCTGGCCGATGTAGCCGCCGTTCTGATGGCAACTGATTCTGAGGGCCGCGAGCGGCGCCGAAGGGCAGGTAGCGTTGCTTCGACACCGTCCCCAAAGTCGCGGCCACGGCCAGGCCGAAGCTGCCCTGGTGGTCGCTGGCCAGCCAGCTCAGGCTGTTCACCAGCGTCGTCGCCTTGCGGAAGGCGACCGTCGCGCCGTTGTGGCCTCGTAGGTCGTCCAGAGCTGCTTGCCAAGGGCATCGGTCGTGGAGCGGATGTTCTCCTTGGCGCCGGAGCAGCCGCCAATCAATAGGACGGCGAGAAAGACAACCCACAAGGAGTCGCGGCCGTCCCTGGCCGCGCGAGTCCGAACGCTGTCGCTGCCTCGCGCCCCCATCAACTCCGGCTCCTTGCCCCGCGAAACGCCCTTGCGGTATCCTCGGAGCGTCTGGCGCATTCGTCTAGCGGCCCAGGATATCGCCCTCTCAAGGCGGAGATCAGGGGTTCGAATCCCCCTATGCGCTACCATTGCCACACTCTAACGGGGCCGCCAGAACGGCCCCGTTAACGTTTCGCTGAAGTCCCCACCCCGGTCCGGCGAGCCTTCCCATCGTTTCGGTCGATTGGCGCGTTGTGTGGCCCAGTTCACAGACGCAAAGCGTTGAGGGCCGCTAGAGTGCGCTCGCTTCCAGACGGAAGCCAAGGAGATGGTGATGTCCACAACGTACGTCGGCTTCTACCGCCCAACCGCGGATTCCCCGGTGAACGGCGCCTGGCGCGATACCGGCAAGCTCCCGCCGAATTTCGCCAAGATGGTCAACGAGTTTCCTTCGAAGCTCCCCGCCACCTGCAAGCTCATCGGTTCGTGGGGCGTGTCGCCGCCCGGCCCGAGCCTCATCATCGTCGAGGCCGAGAGTATGGCTGACCTCATCCACATCAGCACCTACTACGCCGGCTGGCTCGAATTCGACTGGCGCCCGACGAGGTCAGTCCCGCGAGACAACTGAGGATGGAGCCGTGATCGGGCGACAGGGCCTGCGCGGGCC
>JAYUAG010000129.1:0-5544 GCA_043741475.1 Thermoflexaceae bacterium
GATCGACGCCAAGCCGGCGGCGCCGGTCATCCATGCGGCCGAGGGCGTGGCGGTCACCGTGAATGGCGCAGTCCTCGAGGCGCCGGCGCCCGTGAGTCACGGTGACATCGTTTCCGCGGCGGGCCGGCAGTCGCTGATCCTGTTGCAGTGAAGCGTGGCTGTCGCGGCCCCGACCCGCTCAGGCGGGCGTCCGGACCATGCCCGCTGCGACCGTCAGGCGCGTTGCCGGGTCGATGAGGATAAAGCTGCCGGTGTCGCGGCTAACCGTGTAGGGGTCGACGAAGACCGGTTCCAGCGTGCGCAGGGTGACGCGGCCGATGTCGTTCAGGACGAGCGATTCAGGGCCAGGGGTGCGGTCGAAACTTTCGACCTCAAGGCGGTCGTCGATCGATTCGACGCGGCAGCGCACTTTGCGCGTCGTGTGCTTGAGCCAGAACTGCTGGCGCGCCTGTAGGTTTGACGTGTCGCTCATCCAGCAGAGGTCGGCGGTGAACTGGCTTGTGATCGCGGGCGGGTGGACGGCATCGACGATCATGTGCCCGCGGCCGACGTCGATGTCCTCTGCGAGCCGGATGGTAACGGCCTCTCCGCTGCCAGCGTCGTCGAGCGTCTCCTCGAACCGGTCGACAGCGAGGATGGTCGTGCGCACGCCGAGCGGGAGCACGGTCACCTCGGCGCCGGGCGTGACGTCTCCTGCGGCGATCGTGCCGGCGTAGCCGCGGTAGTCATGGAACTCGTCCTTCTGTGGGCGAAGGACGTATTGCACGGGGAACCGCAGCGCTGCGTGCCGGGCGGGGTCTGCGACCTCGACGGTTTCGAGGAACTCAAGGAGGGTGGGGCCGTTGTACCAGGGCATACTCAGGGCGCGGTCGACGATGTTCTCACCGGAAACGGCGGCCACGGGGATGACGGTGACGGTCTCCACCCCGAGGTGATCGGCGACGACGCGGAAGTCTGCCTCTATCTCCAGGAGACGTGATTCGGACCACTCGACGAGGTCCATCTTGTTCACGCAGAGGGCAAGGTGGCGGATTCCGAGGAGCGAGCAGAGAGCGGAGTGGCGGCGAGTCTGGGAGACGACGCCCTTGCGCGCGTCCACGAGGATGAGAGCGAGCTGCGCGGTCGAGGCGCCCGTCACCATGTTGCGCGTGTACTGCACGTGGCCGGGGGAGTCCGCGATGATGAACTTGCGCAGCGGCGTGGCGAAATAGCGGTAGGCGACGTCGATCGTGATGCCCTGTTCGCGTTCGGCGCGGAGGCCGTCGGTGAGGAGCGCGAGGTTGACGGCGTCGAGGCCCTGGGCTTCGCTCGCGCGTTCCAGGCTGGCGAGGGTGTCGTCGAAGACCTGCTTGGTGTCGTAGAGCAGGCGGCCAATGAGCGTGCTCTTGCCGTCGTCCACGGAGCCAGCGGTTGCGAGTCGGAGGAGGTCCATCAGAAGTAGCCCTCGCGTTTGCGGTCTTCCATCGCCGCTTCGGAGAACTTGTCGTCGGCCCGGCTGGCGCCACGTTCGGTGATGCGGGCAACGGCGACTTCGTCGATCACGGCGGCGATGTCGGCGGCGTTGGAACGGAGGGCGGCGGTGCAGGTCATGTCGCCGACGGTGCGGTAGCGGACCGCCTCGGTGAACACCCGCTCGCCCGGAAGCATGGGGATGAAGGGGCTGACGGCCATGAGCATGCCGTCGCGCTCAAAGACTTCGCGTTCGTGCGAAAAGTAGATGGAGGGGACTTCGAGCGCTTCCCGTTCGATGTAGCGCCAGATATCGAGCTCGGTCCAGTTGGAGAGGGGGAAGACACGCATGTGCTCGCCCTTGATGTGCATGCCGTTGTAGAGGCGCCACAGTTCGGGCCGCTGGTTGCGCGGGTCCCACTGGCCGAACTCGTCGCGGAAGGAGAAGACGCGCTCTTTCGCCCGAGCCTTCTCCTCGTCGCGCCGGGCGCCACCGATGGCGGCGTCGAGTTCGTGTTGGGCGATCGCGGCGAGAAGCACGGGCGTCTGGAGACGGTTGCGCGATGCCCGGGGGCCGCGTTCTTCGACGATTTCACCCGCGTCGATCGCGCTTTGGACGGAGGCGACGATCAGGCGGCAGCCGAGTTCGGCTACTCGGCGGTCGCGGAACTCGAGCACTTCATCGAAGTTATGTCCGGTGTCGACGTGCATCACGGGGAAGGGGAACTTCGCCGGCCAGAAGGCTTTCTCCGCGACGCGAAGGAGGACGATCGAATCCTTGCCCCCGGAAAAGAGGAGAGCGGGCCGCTCAAATTCAGCCGCCACTTCGCGCATGATGAAGATCGCCTCAGCCTCCAGATCTGCGAGGCCGGGGTCGTGCAAGGCAGCGCCCACGGCCGTCCGCGCGCTCAACGCCTCACCGCCGCGGCCGTGAGCAAACCGTGCGCTTCAAGGCAGCCGAGCACGCGTTCGAGGGACTGCGCGAGCGACTCTGTCCCCGTCGGCAGGACGACTTCGGGCCGCAGCGGCGGCTCGTAGGGGTCGTCGATGCCCGTGAATCCCGTCCGCTTGCCGGCGCGCGCCTCGGCGTAGAGGCCCTTCACGTCGCGCGCCTCACACTGTTCCAGCGTGGCGGCGACATGTGCCTCGATGAAGGTCGATCCGTCGCCTTCGACCAGCGCCCGGTTCCGGTCGCGGGTTACGCGATAGGGCGATATCGCGGCGGTGATCACGGCAATGCCGTTGCGCGCGACGAGGTTCGCCACAAATCCGATCCTCAGGATGTTCGTGTCGCGGTCTTCGCGGCTGAAACCGAGCCCCTTGGAGAGGTTGAGGCGTACCTCGTCGCCGTCGAGCACTTCCACGCGCAGGCCGCGCTCCCGGAGCACCGAGGCGAGCGCCTCGGTGAGCGTAGACTTGCCCGCGCCCGAGAGGCCTGTGAACCACACGACGAAGCCGCGTTCGTTCTGCATACGTTTCTTTGCCGCCCCTACGAGGTGTGGAGGCCGCATTCATCCTTTTCGAAGCCCGTCCAGCGGCCGGCCCTGCCCTGCACCCCGGGGACCGTGCAGTTGTAGCAGCCGATGCTCGTGTAACCCTGGTCGAGCAGCGGGTTGTAGGGGATCTTCTGGTCCGTGATGTACGTCCAGGTCTGCTTCTCGTCCCAGTTGGCGAGCGGGTTCAACTTCACGACGCCGAACTTTGCGTTCCAGGAGACGATCGGCACGTCCGCTCGGCCTTCCGACTGGTCGCGGCGCAGGCCCGAGACCCAGCAGGTCTTGTCATCGAGGGCGCGCTTGTTCGGCTCCACCTTGCGCAGGTCGCAGCACAGGTCGGGGTCCCGCATCCAGAGGGCGGAGCCGTACTGTTTCGCCTGTTCCTCGTGGCTGAGGCGCGACTTGTAGGTCTGGACGTTCGTAAGGCCCAGGGCCGGGACGCTGCGGCGCATCGTCTCGTGGGTCTCTTCGAAGAGGTAGTCAGTATCGAGGACGAAGACGTGCACGTTGGGCTTGAGCTGAGCGACCATGTGGAGGATCGCCATCCCCGTGGGGCCGCCGAAACTGGCGCCCACGGAGAGGCCATCGCCGAAGCGATCCACCGCCCAGGCGACGATCTCGCGCGGGTCGGCGGGCTCGAAACGTTCGTTGAGGCGCTCGATTTCGGCTTCGGTCGGGCGGGCAAGGGTGAGGGTCGACACGCTTTCACCTAAAGATGAGTGACTCACTCGACTTTATCAACAACTCCCATTGCCGGCAAGAGCCGTTGTTGATAGAGTCAGTCACCATTGTCGTCGCCCTCCGCGCTAGACGCGCGCCAGCAAGTGTGGGGCCGCAGCCATGCCAGCCGTTGAAACCATCGTCTACACGAACGAACCGGGCCGGATCCTCCCCATCCTTGAGAAGGAACTGGAGGACTTCGAGACCGAGGCGGGCCGCTACCTGAACGGGGAGTGGATCGAGAACCAGTTCATCGGCTTCCGCCTGAAGCAGGGGGTCTATGGCCAGCGGCAGCCGGGCGTACAGATGATCCGCTGCAAGCTTCCGCTGGGCGGCGTCACGCCCGAGCAGATGGAGGCTTTCGGCGAGGTGGCGGAGCGGATCACGCCGTTGCGCAAGGGCCATATCACCACGCGCCAGAACTTCCAGTTCCACCACATGCCAATCAAGAAGGCCGCGGAGGCGCTCTTCATCCTTGGGCGGGCGGGCATCTCGACGCGCGAGGCCTGCGGCAACACGGTGCGCAACGTCACCGGCGACCCCTGGGCCGGTGTGAGCCCGGACGAGGCGTTCGACCCGACGCCCTACGCCGCCGCCTTCGCCCGCTACTTCCTCCGCAACCCGCTGACCCAGCTTCTGCCCAGGAAGTTCAAGGTCGCCTTCACCAGCAACGACCGGGACGAGGCGATCACCTGGATCCATGACCTTGGCTTTGTGCCGCGCATCCGCGACGGCGTGAAGGGCTTCGAGATGCGCACCGGCGGCGGCACGAGCATCATGCCGCGTCACGGCTACACGCTCATGGAATTCGTCCCGATGGACGAGTTCCTGAAGGTCTCCGAGGCGGTCTGCCGCTTGTTCGAGCGCGCCGACGAGCTGCGCAAGAACCGGGCGAAGGCGCGGATCAAGTTCCTGATCGACCGCGTGGGCATCGAAGAGTTCCGGCGCATGGTGGACGAAGAACTCAAAGGCGATTGGGCCAACGAACGGGACTTCCGGCCCGACCGCCTGCTCTTCTTCGACAACGAAGAAGCGACGGCGCCGGCGAAGCGGCCTTACTACGATCAGCCGAACGGCGACCGCCGCGAATTCTCCGCGTTCGTCGCCACGAACGTGCGCGCGCAGAAGCAGCAAGGTTTCAGCACGGTCGAGGTGAAGGTCACCCGCGGCGACCTCAAGCCCGAGCATTTCACGGGCCTCGCCGCGATCATGCGCGACTACTGCGGCGGCCGCGCCCGCACGACGGTCCAACAGAACCTCGTGCTCCGATGGGTGCGGGATGAGAGCCTGTTCGAGGTATGGAAGCGGTTGCAGCCGCTCGGCCTTGCGGACGCGGGCGCCCACACGATCACGGATGTCGTGAGCTGCCCCGGGACGGACAGTTGCAAGCTGGGCATCACGAGTTCGATGGGCCTGAGCGCGGCGATCCAACAGAAGATCGAGTCGTTAAAGATCGAAGACCCGCTGACGATGCAGGTGCACGTCAAGATGTCTGGCTGCCCGAACGGCTGCGGCCAGCACCACGTCGCCAACATCGGGTTCCACGGCGCGGCGATGAAGGTCGGGGATCAGCAGCTGCCGGCCTATCACGTCTTCCTCGGAGGGGCGTACGACGCAGGGGATGTGCGTTTCGGCACCCAGTTGAAGGTGCGGCTCCCGGCAAAGCGCGCGCCAGAGGCAACGGAGCGCATCCTCAAGGTGTACGAGCACGAGCGGAAGACTGGCGAAGCCTTCAACGATTGCTTTGACCGCATCGGGGGCAAGCCCTTCGAGGCGGCGATCGCGGACCTGATACTGCCCGGCGAGTTCAGCGAGGACAACGAGAGCATGTTCATCGACTGGGGCAAGCTCGACCTCTACCAGTTGCAGCGCGGCGAAG
>JAYUAG010000130.1:0-5543 GCA_043741475.1 Thermoflexaceae bacterium
CGACGGCGGAGTCAAACTGGTGAACTGGATCGGCTCATGCGTCCATCAGACCCAGGGGCAGGTCGCTTGCTTCGACTACCAGCACTAATCACGAGGGACGGGGCCCGGCTCGGGGCAGCCCTGAGCGTCGGCCTAATCGCCCTCCTGGCTTCATGCCAGGGGGCCAGGAACGAAGCCCCGACTATGAAAGGAAATGACATGACTACCACTGTCGCGCCGCCGTCCACGAGGTCTGCCGCGTCGCCCGGCCGCTCCGGCGAGACCTGGGGAGGTTTCACGTTCGCTGACCCGTCGAATCCGCCTACTGGCCAGCCGACTCCGGGGCCGGCCGGCGACGTCCCCGATGAGGAACTCATTCCCTCGGCCCACCCGGGCACGCGAACCTACGGTACCGAGGCCGAGGCGGCGACCGCGAACCGGCTCGCATCGCAACTGACGATGAACCCGACGTTCGTCCCTGCGGGCTACGATCTGATCGGGGCGTACGTGGTGGAAGTGCCTAACGTGGGAGTCACCGATTTCGCCGTGAGCTATCGGCGAGCCGGGGACCGCGCGCGCCCCACCACTAGCGAGCTTTTCTCGCCGGCGCTCTGGGTCGGGTGGACGTCACGCGCGCCGCATCCGCTGGCTGTGACCACCGTCGCGGACGACCTTGGCGACGGCCGCGTTGGCAGCCCTTACCAGAAAGTCGTGGTCCGAGGTTTCGAAGGGGTGGTGGTGGAATGGAAGAATCCGCCGGGAATCGATCCAAGCCTGCGAATCAACTCGGCGGTCATCTGGTTCGACGCTGAGTGGAGGCAATGGTTCGTTCACGCCAACGAACCAGTCGACACGCTCTTGCGGATCGCGGAGAGTTTTAGCACAGCGCCGCGCAAGTGACGCGTTCGCTGGCCGGAACCTCGCGAATGCGGCCATTCCTGGGCTGCCCGGGTCGCTTCCCCACCCCCCTCAAGGCCGGCGCCGTCCGGGTTGTCGGGGCTGAGGACGCGGTTCTACAGCTGCGGGCGAAGGACGGCTCGGTTTTCCAATTCGACGTCGATGGGCTGCGGTTTCGCTAGGCCGCCGTTTAACCGAGTTCCTTACTTGACAGCCTCCGCCATCGTTAGCAGCGCCGTGACCGTGCGCCAGTTGCGCGTCGTGCCTCCGGGCGCGGCGCGAGCGAGCGTGATTGCGAGCTTGCTGCGCCCGAGGCCCGCCGGGACGTGCAGATAGAGGTTGCGGCCGCGGGCGGCGAACGCTTCGGGCGCGAACTCTCCGGAGGCGAGCGTGGTGAGGCCGTGGAGCTGATCGCCCTCGCGGAAGAAGGTGACGTGCAGAGTCGCCGGTTCGGTCACGGCCGCGGGGAAGGGGTTGCCGGCCACCACGGCCGCCAGCTCGTCGCGGCTGCGGACCATGACCGGGATCTTCAGCCCCGACACGGCCGCTACCTGTGCCGCGAGCGCCGCCGCGACTTCCTCCTCGGCGTCCTCAGACGCAAAGACGATGTTGCCGCTCTGGACGTAGGTCGCGACCTGGCGGAAGCCACAGGTCTCGGCGGCGGCGCGAAGCTGTGCCATCGCCAGCCGGTTCGCGCCGCCAACGTTGATGCCGCGCAGGAGACCGATGTACGTGGTCACGACGCGATTCTAGCGCGGTCGGCATTCCGAACCGCGACGGTCACGGAGCGGGCCGCGAACGCCCGGGCTGGTGGCCGCGGCCCGCTTGCTCACGCGCGCGGTTCGGAGTGCTCCGTGATGGGGGTGGCCGTTCGGGCTCCCTCGCGCGCGAAGCCGGGAGAGGGGCCGGGAGAGGGCCTCAGGCGGGCTCGCTGCGGATCACGGGCTCCGGGTCGTCGAGCGCCTGGCCGCCGCGTGAGAGCAGGAGCGGGCGCTGCTTCTTCGTGATTACCTCTGCGTTCACGACGCATTTCTTCACGTCCTGGCGAGCGGGGAGGTCGAACATCACGTCCAGGAGGCACTCTTCGAGTACGGTGCGAAGTCCGCGGGCGCCCGTCTTGTGGCGGATCGCTTCCTGCGCGATTGCCTTGAGCGCGTCCTCTGTGAAGACAAGCTCGACGCCGTCCATGCCGAAGAAACGCTGATACTGCTTGATGAGCGCGTTCTTGGGCTCGGTGAGGATGCGCTGGAGGGCGTTCTCATCGAGCGACTGGAGGCCGCAGACCATCGGCAGGCGGCCGACGAACTCGGGTATCAGGCCGAATTCGAGCAGGTCGTCGTGGGTCACGTGGGTGAGGAGCTGGTCCATGCGCTGGGTGCCGCGGAAGCCGCGGTCAGCGGTGAAGCCGATGCGCACGTGGTCGCGGGTCATGCGCTTTTCGATATGGTTTTCGAGCCCTTCGAAGGCGCCGCCGCAGATGAAGAGGATGTTCTGCGTGTTGATCTGGAGGAAGTCCTGGTGGGGGTGCTTGCGCCCGCCCTGGGGTGGCACGTTCGCCACGCAGCCTTCGATGATCTTGAGGAGCGCCTGCTGCACGCCCTCGCCAGAGACATCGCGGGTGATGCTGGGGTTGTCGCCCTTGCGCGCGATCTTGTCGATCTCGTCGATATAGATGATGCCACGCTCGGCCTTCTGGATATCGAAGTCGGCCGCCTGGATGAGGTGGAGGAGGATGTTTTCGACGTCTTCGCCGACGTAGCCAGCCTCCGTGAGGGCGGTCGCGTCGGCCACGGAGAAGGGCACGTCGAGCATCTTCGCGAGCGTCTTGGCGAGGTACGTCTTCCCCGTGCCGGTCGGGCCGACGAGGAGGATGTTCGACTTCTCCAGCTCGACGTCGCCGTGGTCGGCGGCGCCGATGCGCTTGTAATGGTTGTAGACGGCGACGGAGAGAACCTTCTTCGCCTGCTCCTGGCCGATAACGTATTCGTTCAGGTGATCGAAGATCTGGCGTGGCGGGAGGACGCGATGGGAGCCACCAACGCCGCCCTTGGTGACGGAAGCGGCAGCGTGAGCGCCAGTCTCTTCGTCGATGATCTCGCGACAGAGGTCGACGCATTCGTCGCAGATGTAGACAGCGCCGGGCCCGGCGATGAGGCGGCGAACCTGATCCTGGTTCTTCCCGCAGAACGAGCAGTGATACTGGACACGGTTCGTCCGGTTAGCGGCCAAGGCGCAATCCCTCCCCCAGGCGAGCCGTCGTGGGCTCCATGGGTAGCTTACTTCTTCTGCGCGTCTTCGGGGCGAGCGAGAAGCTCGTCCACGAAGCCGTACTCCTTCGCGCCCAGGGCGTCCAGGTAGAAATCCCGGTCAAAGTCTCGCGTCACCCGTTCCACTGGCTGGCCGGTGTGCTTTGAGATAATCCCGCGGATGGTCTCGTTGTTGCGAAGGATCTCCTTCGCCGCAATTTCTATATCGGACGCCTGTCCCCGCGCACCACCCAGCGCCTGATGCATATGCACAGTTGCGTTGGGCAATGCATAGCGTTTGCCCTTCTCGCCGGCGCAGAGCAAGACGGTGGCCATCGAAGCGGTCTGGCCAACGGCGATCGTGGAGACGGCGGGCGAGATCAGTTGCATCGTGTCGTAGATGGCGAGGCCCGACGTGATGACGCCGCCGGGGGAGTGGATGTACATACTTATGTCACGCTCCGGATCTTCCCGCTGGAGGAAGAGGAGCTGGGCGACGATCAGGTTCGCGACCATGTCGTCGATCGGCGTGCCGAGGAAGACGATCCGCTCTTTGAGGAGCAGGGAGAAGATGTCGAAGGCGCGTTCGGAGCGGGGCCCGGACTCGATCACGGTCGGGATCACGGCCTGGACAAGCGGGTGGATGGCCTGGGCTTGCGTCATTCCTTCTCCTCCTTGGATGCGGCCTGCTTCGCGGCGCGGGCGCGGGGCTTTTTCGCCGGCGCAATCTCTTCGGCCTTCGCCGGTGAAGCTCCGTCCGTCGCGCCATTGGTAGCGATTGCGACGAGGCGGTCGAATGTGCGTTGGCTGATGAGGTTGCGGCGGATGCTCTCGACGCCTTCGGGGGCGCTGAACATCTCGCGGAACTTCTCGGCGTCGTCGCCCATGGGGGCGGCGATGCGCTCGATTTCGGCCGTGACTTCTTCGGGCGTGGCGCTGATGCCTTCGGCTTCGGTGAACTGCCCGAGCGCAAGCGACCGCTTCAGCCGCACGACGGCGGCGTCGCGGAACATCTCGCGGTACTCTTCAGGGGTACGGCCGATGTTGCGCAGGTACATCGCGTACATCTGACGGTCGTTGCCGGACATCTCGTTCATCATGTGGTCCATCTCGTGTTCCACCATGATGGCCGGGTACTCAATCGTCGCCGCCTGGACAAGGTTGTCCACGATGGTCTCGCGGTAACGCGTCACGGCGGCCTTTTCGCGTTCGGCGAGGAGGTCGGTGCGGATGCGTTCTTTGAGGGCGTCAAGGGTCTCGAACTCCTCAGCGTTCACGAGCATCGCGAGTTCGTCGTCTTCGTCCGGGAGCTGTTCTTCCTTCACTTCCTTCACGGCGAGTGTGAAGGTCACGGTCTGGCCGCGGAAGCGCTCAGTGCGGAAGTCGTCGGGCACGAGGATGTCGACCGTCTTGGTGTCGTCGCGCTTCATACCGAGGAAGGCCTCGCCGAGGCCCGGGACGAGCAACACGCTCGCTTCGCGGAGCGTGAACTCGGCATCATCGTCGTTGACGAACTCCTCGTCGCCGGCCATGCCGTGGACGCTGGCGATGAGCGCGTCGTCCCAGGCGACACCGCGTTCCACGGGCGCGTGGATGGCGTTGCGGCGGCGGATGCTCAACAGCTGATCGGCGATGTCCTCGTCCTTGACCTCGGCCGGTTCGCGTGCCACGCGGATGGCCGTGTATTCGCCAAGATCGACGGTGGGCTTCACGGGGACGATGAACTTCAGGCGCACGGGCTCGAGATCAACGTTGTTGAGTGTGGGCTGGGCGATGGCGTCGAACTTTTCCTGTTTGATCGCTTCGTTGTAGGCCTCGGGTACGATCTTATCGAGGGCTTCGGCCATGAGCTTGTCGCGGCCGATGACGCGCTCGATCATCTGGCGGGGCGCTTTGCCGGGCCGGAAGCCGGGTACGCGCGCGCGCGCCGCGAGACGCCGGTAGGCAGCTTCCACGTGGCGGTCGACGCGGTCCTGGTCGACCTCAATCTCCAATTGCACACGGCTTTCCGGAAGCCGCTCGAGCGTCACCTTCAAGAGTCCTTGATCCTCCGTGGATCGAGTATAGCAGAGGGATAACGAAGCGCTCTTCTGGCGGGGTGCGGTTCAGAGTTTTGCGAAACCAGGCCACCGCCGAGCCAGTCCGAACCGCGACGGTCACGGAGCGGGTTGTGTCACACGGCGGCCGGAAGGCGGTCGCTCCCGTCGCCGGGCGTAGTCGCTACAACCCGCTTGCTGACGCGCGCGGTTCGGACTGTGGAGCTTCGAAGACCGCAGCCCCGCGAGGGACACTCCACACTCATGCAAAACCGTGAACCGCAGCGGGGACGGGCTCACGCGCGTCGCTGCCTCCCGTCCGCGAGCGGAGCTGGGGGCGCTTACCGGCCAACGGCCACCTCACCGGGCGAGGGCAAGGATCTCG
>JAYUAG010000131.1:0-5542 GCA_043741475.1 Thermoflexaceae bacterium
CGTTCAGCGGCGGGGGCCTGTCGAAGCTGTTCAGCACCCACCCACCGCTCGAGGAACGGATCGCGCGCCTGCGGTCGATGGGTGGGGGCGCGCGGTAAGAGGGCTGGCCGCTGAGGAGCGATCAGAGGCTCGCCTGCCACTCGTTCAGAACACTCGTCAATCCGGCTTCCAGCCAGGCCTCGAAGTCTGAGGTATCGGCCAGAGCGCCAGCGTACGAGAACTCCGCTGGCGTGCCGAAGGCGGCTACCTCGCCCGATTCTGATTCGTAGTGGTCGTTCGTGAGGAAGACCACAGCCGCCATCACGGGCGGACGGACTCGCTTGTGGTGAAAGGACACGACCACGTACCCAACCTTCAGGCGGTTGAGGCTGAGCGTCAGCGCCGCCCATGTCCTCGATTGGTTGAAAGCGGGCGAGTAGCCGTAGATGTTCGCACAAGCGGCGATCTGGGCTCGCCAGTAGTGCAGCCCGCCGAACCCCGCTCTGTCCACGTCACCGTACAACTCGATCCCAACATCGTGGAATGCCTCAGCGAGAACGTTGGAGGCGCTCTGGAGTCTCCGGAACGCGGCCTCTTCCAGCGCGGCAGTAGTCGCGTTGAGGACCTCAGCGTCAGCGCCTCCGAGCCCTCGGTTCGCCGCAGCCGCCGCCGCAATCGCGACTGCGCGGATTCCGCCCTCGCGTACCGCTCTCGCGTCGGAAATCGCGGAGTCCAAATCCGCCTCTTCGACGTTGGCAAAGAGGCTCACGAACGGTGCGAGGTCACCGCCATCAGCGCCCTCCAGCGCATTGAGGTATAGCTCGCGATGCTCCTGGTCGCGGATGACGAGGGGCAGGAATCCTGCGCGGAGAAACTCCAGCGTCGCGAGCGCCCGAGCCACGCGCCCGTTGCCGTCCTGGAAAGGATGGATCTGGGCGAACCGATGGTGAAGCCACGCCGCCTCAACCTCGGGCCGCACGCCTGCCGCCCTGTGCATCCCATGCAGCCGGATGAGCGTTTCTATTTCGCTCTGCACGTGCTCCGGCGGACAGTATTCGTGAGTGGCGCCGTCGGATGTCCGTGGATTGTTCGGCCATCGCTTCCAGTCGCCCTTGATGAGTTCTGACCGGAATGGCTGACCGTCCGGTGTTATCACGTCCACCCACTGCTGGCGCCGGCAGAGAAGCTGGTGCAGTTCCCTCACGTGGAAGACCGTCAGCGCCTCTTCACGCTTGAGTTCTTGCAGGTAATCGAGCGTCGTACGCTGATCGGCGATCAGCGCCCGTGCGGCGGGACCGACGCCGTGATCGGCGAAGGTCTCCAGCGCCTCAATGCCGGCCGCTACGATCGACTCAGTCGTACCCCTGTCAACGTTGTAAAGGCGCTCGATCAGCCCCGTTTCGATCGCCCAGCGCATCGAGAGGCGCTCCACCACCAGTTCCACTCGGGCAGGGTCGTCGAGGGCGCGCCGCTCCGCATCCCATGCGTCGCGCGCCGCATCCAGGTCGGGCCGAGCGAACGACTTCCAGTGGTCCGGGAGCTCGGTGATGGGCTCCCAACGATGGGACAGGAGCGTGGCCATAGATCGATTGTAGAGGATGGCGAGCGCTACGCCGCCCGTTCGCGCGACCCCGTGAGGCGCACGTTGCCGTTCTGACGGAGGATGTTGCGGATGCTGCGCGCGAGGTCTTCGTCCACGCGGGCGCGGGGCAGGTCGAACTCCTGGTCGTTCCCCTCCGCGTCGTGGATGACGAGGCGCACCTCGTCGTTGCCGGCGCTGCCCTTCAACAAGCCGGCGACCATCTTCAGCACCGCCTCATCGGCAACGGAGTCGTCCGTCTCATAGATCGTGACGACGAGACGGGCGCTGTCGCCGTTCACGGGGGGCTGGACGCCCGGGCGCGACCCTTCGGCGGTGGCGCCGGGTGGCGGCAGCGGCTGCTCGGGCGCACGGTGCCCGTTGCCGTTCGAAGGTGATGGCCGGGGTGCTGAGGGACCGCTTGCCCGCGAAGCCCCGAACCCTCCTTCGCTCCTCGCGGGGCCGCGACGGGCGCGGGGCGTCTCGACGTTCCACTGCTCGGGCGAGAACCCTACGATCGCGCCCTCGCCGCGGTCGTAGGCAGCGGCCTTGCGCACGTTCAGGTTCAGGCGGTCGCCGCGGTCGCGACATTCGACCGAGACGAGCAGCACCTGACCCTCAGCCCAGATCTGTTCCCCAGTCACCTCGAGGGCGTCGCTCCAGATCGTCAGTTCAGCGCTGCCGGTCATGTCTTCGAGGTCAGCGATATAGAACTTGCGGCCGTCGCGCGTGGCGCGCGCCTGGACGCGCTGGACGAGCCCGGCGACGGTGACCGTCTGGCCGGCAAGCTCCGGCGTCAGGTCCGCGACCGAGTGGGTGGTGTAATTCGCAAGATCCTGGGCGAGCGCGCGGAACGGGTGCTCAGAGACGTAGACGCCGAGCAGCTCCTTCTCCCAGGCGAGCATGTCTTCGCGGCGGGCCGGGGACTGTTCGAATTCGAGCGCGGGGAGCGGTGTGTCCACCTGCGCGCCGAAGAGGTCGAACATCGTCGACTGACCACTCTCGCGCAGTTCGCGCTCGCGCTTCGCCAGGTTGAGGACACGTTCGACGTTGAAGTTGAGGGTGCCGCGGTCGCCGAACTCCATCTCCGGGAAGGCGCCGGCGCGCACGAGGCTTTCGAGCGCGCGGCTGTTCACGTTCGAGAGGTCGGCGCGGCGGGCGAAGTCTTCGATGTCGCGGTAGAGGCCGCCGGTCGCCCGTGCGGCGATGATCCCTTCGACCGCGGCCTGGCCGACATTCTTGACCACGCCCAGGCCGAAGCGGATCGCGAGCGTGTCGTCATCGCGGCGCTCGACGGAGAAGTTGTCGGCGCTGAGGTTCACGTTCGGCGGCAGGATCTCGATGCGGTTCTTCGAACACTCGGCCACCGCCGCAGCGATACGCGCCTGGGGCTCGGGCGCGCTCTTCGTGTTCTGGAGCACGGCGGTCATGTACGGCACGGGGTAGTGCGCCTTCAGAAAAGCCGTCTGGTAGGCAATGTTGCCATAGCACCAGCTGTGCGCCTTGTTGAAGGCGTAGCCGGCGAACGGCTCGATCAGGTCGAAGACGGCGGTCGCGGCCTCGCGCGGATACCCATTTCGGAACGCGCCGGAGATGAAGCGTTCGCGCTCGTTTTCCATCATCTCGCGCTTCTTCTTGCCCATCGCCTTGCGCACGACGTCCGCCTGGCCGAGCGAATAGCCCGCGAACTGCTGGAGGATGAAGAGCACCTGGTCCTGGTAGACGATCACGCCGTGCGTCTCGTCGAGCACGTTCGCGAGGTCCGGGTGCGGGTAGGTGATGGTGATGCGCCCGTGTTTGCCATCGATGAAGCGTGGGATCTGTTGCATCGGGCCGGGCCGGTAGAGCGCAACCAGCGCACAGAGGTCCGCGATGTCCGTGGGCTGCAGCTCCTGGACGTAGCGGCGCATCCCGGACGACTCCAGCTGGAACACGCCGAAGGTCTCGCCGCGGGTGAGCATCGCCATCGTCTTGGCGTCGCCGTCGGGGAGCGCCAGGAGGTCGACCTCGGCGCCCGTCGTGTCGCGGATGATGTCTACCGCGCGCCCGAGAATGGTGAGGTTCGAGAGGCCGAGGAAGTCCATCTTCAGCAGGCCGATCTTGGCCACCTGGTCCATCGCGAACTGGGTCATGGGGATGGATGACTCGTCGCCGCGGCTCGGACGCTGCAGGGGCACGTGTTCGATCAGCGGGTCGCGCGAGATCACGACGCCGGCCGCGTGCGTGCTCGCGTGGCGAGCGACGCCTTCCAGCTGGCGGGCGGTCTCGTAGAGCTGCTTCACCTTCGGGTCCGACTCCACGAGTTCGCGCAGCTCTTGTGTCTGGTCGAACGACTCTTCCAGCGTGATGTGGAGCGTCTGAGGCACCAGCCGGGCGACGCGGTCGGTCTCGCCGTAGGTCATACCCATGGCGCGGCCCACGTCACGCAGCGCCGCCTTTGGGCCGAGCGTCCCGAAGGTGATGATCTGGGCGACGTTTTCGTGGCCGTAGCGGTCGTAGGCGAACTGGATCATCTCTTCGCGGCGGTCGTCGGCGAAGTCGAAGTCGACGTCGGGCATCTCGCGCCGTTCGAGGTTGAGGAAGCGTTCGAACACCAGCCGGTTGGCGACAGGGTCGATATCGGTCACGTCAAGCACGTAGAGGACCAGCGAGGCCGCCGCCGAGCCGCGCACGCCCATGCGGATGCCCTGCTTGCGCGCGAAGTCGCCGATCTCTTTGACCACGTAGATGTAGTCCGTGAATCCGGTCTGGCGGAGGACGTCCAGCTCGTAGCCGAGGCGCTGTTCCAGTTCCGGCGTGACCTCCGGGAAGCGCCGGTGGAGCCCGCGCATGCAAAGCTCGGCGAGGTACTCCTCGCTCGAACGGCCCTCCGGGATCGGCGGCGCCGGCAGGAGCTGGCGGTCGAACTTCAGCTCGAGGTCGCAAGCATCGGCGACGAGCTGCGTGTTTTCGAGGAAGTCCGGCCGCTCGCGGAAGAGGGTGCGCATCTCGTCTTCGCTCTTGAGCCAGTAGCCACTGCCGTCAAAACGCATGCGGTCCTTCTGCTCGACCGTCGCATTCGTGCCGATGCAGAGCAAGGTGTCGTGCGCCTGGGCTTCGTGTTCGAGAGTGAAGTGGCCGTCGTTCGTGGCGACGACTTTGATGCCAAGCTCGCGGCCGATATCGGCGATGACCGGGTTCAGGCGGGTGAACTTCTCATCGCCGTGGTTCTGGACCTCAAGGTAGTAGTGGCCGTCAAAGACCTCGCGGTACCACTTCGCCACGCCAGCCGCGCCCTCGCGGTCGCCCTCCTGGACGCGGCGGTGGAACTCGGACGAAGGACAGCCGCTGAGCACGGTGATGCCGGCGCTGTACTGCTGCAGCAGCTCGCGGTCCACGCGGGGCTTGTAGTAGTAGCCTTCGAGGTTCGCCTTCGTGGTGAGGGCGATGAGGTTGCGGTAGCCCTGGAGGTTGCGGGCGAGCATCACCAGGTGGTACGGCTGGTTGTCGCCGCGCTCACGGCTGAGGCGGCTGTTCGGCGCGACGTACGCCTCGAGGCCGATGATCGGCTTGATGCCGCGCTCGACCGCCTCGCGGTAGAAGTCGATGGCGCCGTAGAGGGCGCCGTGGTCGGTCATGGCGATGGCGTCCTGGCCGAGAGCCTTGGCGCGGTCCATAAGCGGGGCCAGGCGGGACATGCCGTCGAGGAGGGAATACTCAGTATGAGTGTGTAGATGGGTGAACATATCTTGGGACTGCGAGTGTACAGCGGCGGAAGGGCGCGGTCATGCGAGCCTGCCGAGCAGCACTTGATTCGTCTGGCGGCCATGACGGAGTGAGAAGAGAGGGCCGATCCGCGGTATACTGGAGGGGATGAATGAAGAATTGAAAGCGCTCATCCGCCAGCAGATCGCGGGCTACCGCGAGGTTGACCGGCTCCACCTGGAGGAATTCCGGCGCGAGACTCCGGATCAGAAGCTGGACGCCACGGAAGAGCAGGAGCGC
>JAYUAG010000132.1:0-5536 GCA_043741475.1 Thermoflexaceae bacterium
GCCTACGCGCGCAACCTGCTCGTCTCGGACGGTGGCGCCTTCTGGGTGATGGCGACGGCCAACAGCTGCGGCACGATCCAGCTCTAACAAACGCTCGGCGGAGGAGGACATCCATTTCGCGGCGGTCGGGCACACCCTTCACCGGGGAACCGCGACCAACGGGAGCGGCAGCCTCAGACGGCGAACTGCGCGAGCGAACTGGTACATAGAACGGCTGCCGCTCCCTGCGGTCGCGGTTCCAACGTCATCGCTTTCAGATACCCTTTTCTGCGGCGCCATCCAGCTCTAACAAACGCAGAAAGGCCGGCCGCTCTCCACGGCCGGCCCTTCATTCGGGCGCCAAACAGACCGCGCCGCTACAGCGCGGCGGGGATCTGCGTGAAGCCCGGCGAGTTCTGCAGTGTCGTCCCCAGCAGCGTCAGCGCGGCCACACAGCCGAGCGCAACGAGACTGAGAATGAGTGTGTACTCCACCAACCCCTGGCCGGCCTCGGCTTGAAGTCGAAGCCACCAACGATCGCGGATACGGTCCGCTATCCTTGTCATGACTGTGCACCCCTTTTTACACAGAGTTTGCCCTGCGTTTACATTCGACAGGCTATCGCGTCCGGCGTGCGGAATGCCGGAGACAGCGCGTTGCGTCGTGGTGACAGTTTTCAAGTGGGCAGCTGGCGCGCGTACCGGGCCAGCCCCTGGGGCGAGTCGGTGATCACCGTCGTCACGCCCAGACCGAAGAGTTCCTGGAGCAACGGCGTCGTTTCCTCGGCGCCCCGGTCTGCGACCGTCCAGGCGGCAAGTTCGATCCCGCGAGCTCCCAGTTCATCTCCAAGCGCCACGCCGAGCCGGGCGAGGTGGCGACAGGTCTCCTGGTCGACCATCCATTCGCTCACGGGCACGAGCCCGGCGAGGTCGTTTATGCGGGCGCGCACGTAGAGGGCGGCGGCGACGCCCGGAATGTGGGCGAGGGGCGCGTCATCCCAGAGGCCGTGGAGACCTTCACGGCTCGGTGAGAGCCCGCTGCCCCTCCGGCCGGGGAAGTAGTGCCAGTGGAGCGTCGGGTCTAGCGCCACGCGGAAACCCTGAGCTGCGAACACTGGCAGGTTCCAGTGCGCCTGGGCGCCAATCAGCGTTTGACCGCGGATCGACCCGAGCGCCCTCGCCAGCGCACGGGCGCGGGCCTCGCTGATGGGCCGCATCAGTTTCAGGTCGACCTGGAGGAGCGTCTCCGACCCGCGCACGAGGTCGACCACTTCTTCGAGGAAGGCGACGGGTGTTCGCGCAGGGTCCGCGTAGCGAATCGCACTCGCCGCCGGGCGGTCAAGGTCGCGCACGGCCCCGGTCCCGATCGTGGCGGCGTCCAGGCGGCTATCGTGGAAGACCAGCATGCTGTCGTCGGCGAGGAATCGCACGTCTACCTCCAGCCGCGGTGCGCGTTCGGCGAGGCACTCTGCGACGGCGGACAGCGAGTTCGGCTGATGGCGGCCGCTGAGCGTGGCCCTGTGGCAACAGAAGACACGGCGGCGTCCGCCTACGTCGGGAGCGAGGTCAGCTCGTGGCGGCGTCACGGCCAGATCATAGCCTCTATCTCCCGAGCGCTGCCAAAACCGAGTCCAGGCAGGCGCGCTGGAAAGTCGCAAACCAGGCGACGAAGAGTTGCGTCGCGTTGGTCGATCTGGCACGGTGGAAGGGCAGAGCGCGGAGATTTGCTCCCCAATAACCGCCAAAATCCGGTATTAACCTTCGGCGTGGCGGTTATCGTAAAGCGGAGGCCTTGTTTTGATGCAAGGCCCGCATGGTATACTCCCGCGCGTCTCGTTAGCGGGCCGCTAGCTCAACTGGCAGAGCAGCTGACTCTTAATCAGCCGGTTGAAGGTTCGAGTCCTTCGCGGCTCACCAACCCTTTCAGCAGGGGGTGCGTGCTAAACGCGCCCTCGGCGGCACTCGTGGGGAAGTGTCGGAATTGGCAGACGAGCATGACTTAGGATCATGTGCCGCAAGGCGTAGGAGTTCGAGTCTCCTCTTCCCCACAACTCGAAACTCGGCGCAAGCCATGCCCGGGATACACGGGCCGATGAAGGAGAAGGGATGCCGCTACTCGAGGTCAAAGACCTGCGCACCTACTTCTATACGCAGGAGGGGGTCGTCAAGGCGGTCGACGGCACCACCTACAACGTAGAAGAGGGTGAAACGCTCGGCCTGGTGGGAGAATCCGGTTGTGGCAAGAGTGTCTCGGCCCTCTCCATTCTCAGGCTCATTCCCCAGCCCCCCGGCAAGATCGTCTCGGGCGAGATCATCTTCCAGGGCCGGGACATCCTGAAGCTCGATGAAGACGAGATCAGAAAGATCCGCGGCAACGAGATCGCCATGGTCTTCCAGGAGCCTATGACCTCACTCAACCCCGTCCTCACGATCGGACGGCAGATGACCGAGGCGCTCGAATTGCACCTCGACATGCACGGTAAGGGCGCGCGTGACCGCGCCGCCGAGCTGCTCGAGATGGTCGGCATCCCCCAGGCGCGGGGCCGCCTCGACGACTATCCGCACCAGTTCTCCGGTGGCATGCGCCAACGCGTGATGATCGCCATGGGGATGAGCTGCAACCCCAAGCTTTTGCTGGCGGACGAGCCTACGACCGCGCTCGACGTGACGATCCAGGCCCAGGTGCTGGAGGTGATGAACCGGCTGAGCCGCGAATTCGGCACCGCCGTGATCTTCATCACCCACAACCTCGGCGTCGTCGCCCGCTACGCGGACCGCGTGAACGTGATGTACGCGGGTAAGGTGATTGAAACCTCCAACGCCTATGAGGTCTACGGCAACCCGAAGCACCCCTACACGGTCGGCCTCCTCAACTCCGTCCCTCGCCTCGACGAGACGCGCAAAGAGAAGCTCGTGCCGATCGAGGGTCTCCCACCGGACCTCGCCCACCTGCCCCCGGGATGCCCGTTCTACCCGCGCTGCGCCTGGCGTGTCGATCATTGCCGCGAGGAGTATCCTCCCTTCAAGCTCGTGGCAGAGAATCACTATGCGGCTTGCTGGGAGAGCGAGCGCGTGCACCGTGCGGAGGAGAACTGATGACGCAGCTAGCCAGTCAATCTGGCCATGACATTGTCCGGAAGACGTCGGTGGGCGACACGCTCGTCGAGGTCAAAGATCTCAAGGTCTATTTCCCCGTCACCGCGGGGCTGATCTTCCAGCGGAAGGTTGCCGACGTGAAGGCCGTCGACGGCGTCTCGTTCGGCGTCAAGCGCGGCGAAACCCTCGGCCTCGTGGGTGAATCCGGCTGCGGCAAGAGCACGACCGGTAAGGCGATCCTCCAGCTCAATCGCCCGACCGCCGGCGAGGTGCTCTTCGAAGGCGACGACCTCACCCGGATCAAGGGCGGGAACCTCCGCCGCTTCCGCCGGAAGATGCAGATGATCTTCCAGGACCCGTATGCGAGCCTCAACCCGCGCATGTCCGTGGGCAGCATTATCAGCGAGCCCCTCACGATCCATAAGCTCGCGTCAGGCAAGGAGAAGAAGGAGAAGGTCCAGAACCTCCTCCAGACGGTGGGGCTCAACCCGTACTTCGCCAATCGCTTCCCCCATGAATTCTCCGGCGGCCAGCGCCAGCGCATCGGCATCGCCCGTGCGCTCGCAGTCGAACCGGACTTCATCGTCTGCGACGAGCCCGTGTCCGCCCTCGACGTCTCAATCCAGGCACAGATCATCAACCTGCTCCAGGACCTTCAAGACCAATTCGGACTGACGTACCTCTTCATCGCACACGACCTCTCGGTCGTGCGTCACATCAGTGATCGCGTGGCCGTGATGTACCTCGGCCACATCATGGAACTGACCGACCGGGACACGATCTTCGAGAACCCGCTTCATCCCTATACCAAGGCCCTGATGTCGGCGGTGCCCATCCCCGACCCCAAAGTGGAGCGCCAGCGCGAGCGCATCATCCTCATGGGCGACGTGCCCAGCCCACTGCGCCCGCCAAGCGGCTGTGTGTTCCATACGCGCTGCCCGATCGCGATCGACATCTGCCGCGAGGAACGCCCCGAGTGGCGCGATGTCGGCACCGGTGGGCGCGAGCACTGGGTCTGGTGCCACCGCGTCGACTCGCAGGATGCGATCGGCATGGTCGCGCCCGGACGGATGCGAAGCGCCAGCGTGGCGACCGCAGCGGTCATGGAGAAGCCCGCGGCGCCGCCGATAATGGAGAAGCCGATGGCGCCAGCGATGGACAAACCGATGGCGCCCGTCGTGGCAGACCCGGTCGCGTCCTTCGCACCTCCGGCTCCGGCGGCTGCTGCGATGCACAACCCGGTGCACCACATCAAAGGCGTTGGCGACGCCTGGGAGGCGAAGCTTGAAGCGCAGGGCATCAAGACCCACGCCGACCTGCTAGCCGCTGCAGGCAGCCCCGCGGGGCGCAAAGAGCTCGCCACGAAGCTCTCAACCGACCCGCGTTCGGTCCTGGAGTGGGTCAATCGCGCCGACCTCTTCCGCATCGAAAGCATCGACGACCGCACCGCCAGCCTCCTCGAGGACGCGGGCGTGGACACGATCAAGGAACTCGCGACGCGCAACACTGCTAATCTGGCGGCGAAGCTCAAGGAGGTCGGGGGCGAAAAGGCCCCGGCCGCCGAGACCGTCGCGGCCTGGGTGGCCGAGGCCAAAACGCTCACCCCGATGGTGTCGCACTAGCTGGCACACGCACGACGCATCTCTAAGAGGGCCGGTCGCAAGACCGGCCCTCTCCGATCGCGGCCTGGGGCCGCGTGGTAGACTTTAGGCGATATGGCCATCCGTCAGCCCACGGCACCGCAACACAAGCGCGCTTACCCCGACAGCGATGACTGGTCGGAGTTTCACGGCAAGGCGATGTCCGTGGAAGACTTTCTCGCGCTCGACGACGCCGAGGGGACAGATCTCGAGTACGTTGACGGGATCGTGATCGGAAAGGCCGTGGCAGACAGAAACCATCGGAACCTGGTCGGCCGGACTGACGGCTATTTCTTCGTCTATCAACAGACCCACGGCGGTGAATACGGGCCCGAGGGACGCGTCCGCCTGAACACCAGACGATACCGCAAACCCGATACTGCCTATTACATCGCCGGGACGGCGAAAGTGGACGAAGCCGAGCCCACCCTCGCCATCGAGGTATGGTCGCCCGGCGAGTCGATGCGCTCCCAGCGAGAGAAGTGCCGCCTGTGGCGCGAGCACGGCATCCCCGCCGTCTGGTTGTTCGACCCGCGTTCCCGCACCGCCGAGGTCTTCGACGAGCAGCACGACGGCGAGGTCTTCCGTGCCCCTCAGGTGCTCACGACGCAGCACCTGCCCGGATTCGAGCTACCGCTCTCGGAACTCTTTGCGGTGCTCGACTAAGCCAGTGGGGCCTGCGCCCGCGTCCCAGGATCGCGTTGCGTCGTGGTGGTAGACTTTGAGGCGATATGGCCATCCGTCAGCCCACGGCACCGCCACACAAGCGCGCCTACCCCGACAGCGATGACTGGTCGGAGTTTCACGGCAAGGCGATGTCCG
>JAYUAG010000133.1:0-5530 GCA_043741475.1 Thermoflexaceae bacterium
TAGATGAGCGCGTGGATACGATTTCGATCCGGCCGTGTGCTTCGCCTCCTGGCGCTTGCTGGAAGACGAGCTGCCCGTCCTGAACCGCGGGTGGTGCGATGCGACGGAGCGAGACTTCGGAGCCAGCGGTGGTGATTCGAGCGACGGAGGCGCCGCCGAACGGTTCGAGAGACGTGGGTTCTTGGGCGGCGCGCGTACCCGACATGATGGAGGCAACCCAACCGCCTTCGGTAACATTTCTTTTGAGGCAGATCGGGACGTTGCCTGGACGCCCGGCCAGTCGACAATAGGCACCGGGCGGAAACCTGCTCGCGCTCAGGAGGTGCAAGTGTCTACCGCATTGCAGGAGCTTGCCGACCGCCTCGCGGTCCAGGATGTGATGATTAAGTACGCGAGTTCGTGCGACCGCCGCGATATGGAGGAGTATGGCTCCTGTTTCGCCGAAGATGTGGTCATCACGGGGTTCGGTGGCACTGGCGGGGACATCCACGGCCGCCAGGGCTGGGTGGACTTCGTCGCGAAGGCGCTGACGCGCTTTTCGGGTACCCAGCACTTTCTCGGCAACCAGCGTGTGTGGCTCAACGGCGATAGCGCGAAGCTGCAAACGTCGGTCCAGGCCACGCACTTCCTGGCCGACCGGCCTGGGACGACGCTGACCCTGTTCGCGACATACCACGACGATCTGGTGAAACGCGACGGCGTCTGGGAGATCACGAACCACCGCCTTGAACCGATAAACACGCAGCTCGTCACCGCCGATTCCTGAGCCACGCACTGGTACCCAAGGAGCACCGCATTGATTGAGTACGAAGGTCTGTTCCACATCGGCATCATTGTGCCGGATATGAGAACGGGCATGGCTGATATCTCTCGCCGGTTTGGCTGCGAGTTCCCCGACCCACGTGATGCGAACGTCCGCGTCCGCTACCGTGGGGTAGAAAGCCAGGTGCCGGTGAAGTTCGCTTACTCGAAACAGGGCCCGCCGTACATCGAGCTGATTCAAGGCGTCCCGGGCACCGTCTGGGAGGCTGCGGGGAGCTCGCGAATCCACCACCTCGGCATGTTCTGCAACAACCTCGAGGATGAAATCGCGAAGCTCGAAAAGGAAGGCTACACCTACGAAGCCGCGAGCCTTGGGCCTGACGGCAGCATGCAGGGCGCCCAGTACATCAACAACGAGTCACTCGTCCGCCTCGAGTTGATCCGGGGCGAAACCCGCGATGGCTTCATGAAGATGCTTGAGTCGATGCGCTAGAACTCATGACGAACGGGCCGGCGCGCCATCACTGGGACTGCGACAGAGCGACGCCCCGGAAGGGATGAACCATGGTCCGAGCAGAGGTCAAAGAACGCATAGCGCGGCTCCACGAGACTCCCGTGGTGCAGCGGATCAATAACCTCCGGGAGGCACTCACGGCCGCAGGCGACGAAGCCCAGGAGCTGCGCCGCCTGCCGCAGTGGGCGGCCGACGAGATGGCGAACGCTGGCCTCTACCGGTTCGCGCTCCCGCCCCAACTCGGGGGCGAAAACCTGACGCCCGTGGAGCAGATCAAAGCGATCGAGGCCGCGTCGGCCATCGACGGCTCAGTCGGCTGGTGCGTCCAGATCAACTCGGAGATCAACAGCCTGGTCACGCGATCGCTCGACCCGAAGGTGGCCGACGAAATGTACGACGATTGGGGCATCGTCATCTGCTGCGCCGCCGCCCCGGGACCGGGTTCGTACTACGACCCGCGGAAGGTCGAGGGCGGCTGGATCGTCTCGCACCAGGCATGCTTCGGTAGCGGCGCGCACAACGCGACGTGGACGTGGGTGACACCGCCGAACGACCGGTCACCCGAGGCTGCGGCAGGTCTGGAGCCCGGCGTCGGCGACATGATGAACTTCCTCGTGCCGAAAGGTGAATTTGAGATCCTCGACACCTGGAATACGGCGGGCATGCGTGGCACCGGCAGCCACGACATCCGCACGACGAACGCGTTCGTGCCGGACAGGTTCGCGAGCAGCTACCGGGCCGAACTCCCGCCATACGATAATTCGACCTACCGAAACGCGACGCAGGTCGACTACAACAAGGCGGCCGTCGCCATCGGTGTGGCACGAGGCGCACTCAACGCGTTCTATGAGCTCGCCCAAAACAAGGCGCCATGGCAGTCGGGCGGGACGCTCATGCGGAATATCCCGGAGATCCAGTACAGGATCGGCGAAGTGGAGTCGGCGCTTCAATCGGCGCGGGCGTGGATGTTCGAGACGCAAGAGGAGCTGGCGGCCGACCTCGGCCCACTGCCGCCGGCGGGGAACATGCTGCCGTCGTGGGACATCCTCAAGAGGGCCCGCCTGGCATGCGTCCACGCGGCGCAGACGGCACGCCTCGTTGTCGATTCGGTCCACAATCTCTCCGGGACGAGCGGGAGCAGGATGGACAGCCCGCTTGAGCGGAAGGTGCGTGACGCCCACCAGGCGGCCGCGCATGGCCTGATTACTTACCGGCACTACCGGAACATCGGCATGACCTTCATGGGTGCCGAAGCGCCCCTCAGTGCCCGGCGCGGCGCCCGCCCGGAGGTGGAGTGATGTCGGCCGCACCGGCACGGCGAGCAGAGGCTACCGAGGAAGAGGTCGAACACTGGGTGCAACGCAAGCGAGAGCGGGTCGCGAGCCGTGAGAAGGTCTTCACCGTCGAAGACCTCCACGCGTACCAGCTTGATGACGAGGAAACATGGGAGCTCATTACCGCGGGGAAAGGCTGCACGCTCTCCTGGGTGGCCGAGGACGGGTCGCCGGGCGGGACATACTTGAAGCACGCGGTGCTCAACGGCGCCGCGTATCTCCTTCTGCTCGATGGTGACGATGCTATCCCGGCGTTGTGCCGCGACCCGCGGGTATCTGTCGTCTTCGACGGCGGCGATGGCATTGGCGCCGTGACCGTCCGCGGCACCGTGGAGTTCGTCCATGACCTGCCGTCGCTCGTCCGTGTCTTGTTGGCGGTCGGAAGGCGTGACGGGCTGAGCGAGGAGCAGCTCGCCCAACGCGTCCGGGACGCCCGCCCGGGTCGCGAGTACATCGCCCGCCTCAACCCGGAGCGGTTCGTCACCTTCACTCACAAGAAGATCTTCCGTGGATAACGAGAATCGCGTGATCGGCGACGACCACCTGGTCAGCGAAGACGAGGTCGAACGATGGGTTGCCGAAAAGCAGGCTGAGCCGGCAACGCGGTCCGTGCCGCCGATGACGGTGAGCGAGGACCCGGAGGACGCGTGGGCGATCATCAGGGAGCCGCACGAAATCGTTCATGCCTATGGCGGGGCGATCGCCTGGCCGACGAAGGATGGTAGCGTCGCCTCCGCCTACGTGGGCTTCGCCGTCCTGAACGATGAGATCTGGACCACGACCACGAAGGGTCGCGGGAAGACCTACGCAATGCAGCGCGACCCGCGAGCGCTGATGGTCATCGTCTCCGCCGACCGCCAGCGCTCGACGACGATCTACGGCAGGGTCGAATTGAGCAACGATGATCGTGAAGTGACCCGGTTCGCGATCGGTTTCTCGCGTTACCGCAGCGGTGGCTGGTCGGAGATCGGGCCGGGGATCGCGTCCTTTGACAGTCCGGGGCGTTATGCCGTCCGGTTCGTCGCCGACCGGTTCGTCACGAGGCTACCGGCGTAAGGCCGCGCTGCGTCGGGTTCGAACGACAGGGGTTTCGGCCGTGTGAGGTCGCGTGCTCACCGTGTCTCTCGGCAGAAACCGAACACGTCGTGGCAAATCGTCTGGAGTTGGAAGATTCCGCGCTTCCTGACTACCGCAGGCCTCGGTCACGTGAGGGTCCAATGCAGCGATGGCAGTCTCGCGGAAGGGAGCTTGGTTGTGAAGTAGTGCCACACGGTCGGCGTTGGTAGCCTGCAGAACATGGCGGGAGCGCAACGATGTCAACGACGGGTCGCGCCGGACTTGCAGCTTGCCGGGCACGTCGAATCGGCCTCCGAGCGGTGGATGACAACCGAGAAAGCCGCCGCGGGCGATGAATGCCGCGATCGTGACGGCGAGGTTCGCAGCCGATCGCTCCGACCGCCAGCGCCCGGATCCCCATACGCAGAAGCTCCGCGCCATCCGCGTCGCCAAGACCGAGTTGCTTTCATGGCTGCAGGAGCAGGGCTAGCCACGTCCCCTTCGCGAGGCGGCTCTGCACGATCCGCTCATAGAGTGGAAACGCGGCGGTTCCGGCAAACCTCGCGCGTAATCCTAACGGTAGCGAATTTGGCGCCAGTACCTCC
The DNA here is from genome assembly GCA_043741475.1 of Thermoflexaceae bacterium. Taxonomy (GTDB): domain Bacteria; phylum Chloroflexota; class Dehalococcoidia; order Tepidiformales; family Tepidiformaceae; genus JAGQHB01. The sequence continues at coordinate 4,272 of JAYUAG010000133.1, forward strand.
TCGACGGTCCGAGGACGAACGCGTCACGCAGTTTCTGACACTCGTGTGCTAGCCCGGCGGACCGGACGCGACGATACCTGACGCTCACACCTTCGAGCGACCGGTCTTCGACGAAGCCCGTCCCGCGGAGAATGCGACGCAACGGCAGGTCGTCGTCGTAGAGTCGAGAATCGCCGGCCTGACGCTGTTGGACATCGATGTCCGCGTAGAGTAGTCCTCCTGGCCGGAGCGTCCTGTGCAGTCCGGCCGCCGTGGCCCCGACGTTCGGGACATGGGCGAGTGTCTGAATAGCAGTGACGGTGTCGTAGACCTGGGCGCCCAAGACCTCAGTGTTGAGGTCGACAAACGAGGCCACGAGGCCGCGACGTTCAAACCGGAAGCGCGCGAAGTCGAGAAGCGGCGGGGAGACATCTGCCAGCGACACCGCGTGGCCGAGCTGACGAAACATCATCGCCCCTGCACCAACGCCCGATCCGAAGTCAAGGAGATCGACTCGCGGCCGGTCGGTCATGTCGCAGGCGATCATCGTCGCCACCGGGGCAGCGTAGCCCTCCGCCTGGAGATAGGCGTACCAGAGCTGACCAAAGGCCCATGACTGTTGGTGGAGGTAGAAGTCCCGTATCTCCTCTGGCGAACGGCGCTCTTGTGCGTTCCACTCGCTGACAGCCCGCTCGAACGAGTGAGTCGCTCCGTAGAGCGCCTCTTCGGCGTCGAGCTTGAAGTACACACTCAAATCGTCGAGGACGGACGAGCGAAGGTCCGGCAGACCGCGGAGGCGAAGGCCTTCGCGAAACGCCTCCATCTCGCGGCTGCGGAAGGCTTCGCGCCGACGCGGCCCCCAGTCTTCTGACTGCGGCGGTGGGATTCGTTCATCGTACGGGTCGGGGTGTCCAACGGAGTGCACAGTGACGCGTCCGAAGCTCCTGGGGATCTTCGGACACGTTCGAGCCGTTATGACCGAAACGAGGAACCGAAACGGGAGGCACGGAAATCATCGCTCGGCCGGGTTGAGTCCGCGTCTACTCGTTGGCCGCCACTTGTCTACCTCGGCGCAACGCTTCCGCCTTCCTTGCCAACGCGGCTAAACCGAGGGCCGGTCGGTCGCTCCGCACGGAATATGGAGTGTGATTTTCTGTGGAGCATCTGAAAGAGACCCCCCGGTAGCGACCTCTTTTGAATTCTGAACCGACGTCGCGATTCGCGACCGTGATGTGTCTGGCGCACCCGGTTCCGCTGCCCTACCCCAGCTCATCGAATGC
>JAYUAG010000134.1:0-2301 GCA_043741475.1 Thermoflexaceae bacterium
TTGCCGGGATTCACCAGGAGGACTCCCCCGTGAGTTTCGACCATCGCTTCATGGGTATAGCCAAAGACGGCAATATCGACCGGCCTACCGAAGATGCCCTGCAAGGCATCGGGCAGCGACTCGTCAGAGGGAAACGACCTCGCGATCGATCCAAGAAGGACATCGTCACCCAGGCTTCTGAGAATCAACTCGTGCGCCATGCCGATCGTGTGGCCCTCCAACTCCATTACTTCCACGCGGCCGTTCCTCGTCGGGTCTCCCCGACGCCCTCCAACCACGACTCGGTTGACCTCACCGGCGCGATGCGGCCCAGCCACTCAAGGCAGGAGGCTACGTTGGCATGCCCCGCATAAAGGATAAGGTCGACGCCCTGAAAGGCCTGCGCCACTTGCGGAGGTGGCTCCGGGCCTGACGATGGGATGTGCGTATCCGAGATCAGAGTGCGTCGCGGCGTCTATGCGGAAATCCTATGTCAACACCGTTGTGTTGTTCCGCCGTGGACGAATTTGCGGCGTACTGTGGCGGAAACGAGGTCGGCGCGGGGCTGTCTCGGCGGTTGGCCGTCAGAGATGACCGTCAAGCGCATATTCGTGTCGTTTCAGAGGCGCGGGCTCAATCGAGCAGGCGTCGCTTTCGCGGTCACGCCGAGCTCATGGAAACGTTCAATGTCGTCCCACGTGTACCCGAGGCCAAGCAGCACCTGTTCCGTGTGCTGTCCGAGCTCTGGCGCGACGCCCTGCACTTTCGGCGGCGTCTCGCTCATGACGACCGGGATGCCGACCGCACGGTGACCAGGGAAGTTGGGATGCTCCACTTCTTGCAGGTAGCCGTTCACCCAGAACTGCTCTTCGGCGACGATACCCGCATAGTCGTAGACGGGCCCGGTTGGCACATCCTGCGCGACGATCCGTTCGAGCCACTCTTCGCGGCCACGGGTGCGGATCGTCTCCCGGAGCTCCTCGAAGAGCCAATCACGGTTCGCCGCGCGTTCGAACGGTCCCGCGCTCCTCGGGTCCGTGAGCAGGTCCTCGCGCTCGAGAGCGGCGCATAGCCCGGGCCAATGCTTGGGGTCGAGCAGGCCGACCGTAAACCACGCGCCATCGCCCGCCTGGTACCACGCAAACGTGGGACTCAGAGGACGCCCCGGCGGTCGGGTGGGCTGATGAGGCGTGTGGAGGAACGCCTGCACTGAGAGCGTCTGAAGGGTCACCATCGCCCCGAGCTGGGAGACATCGACCTTCTGGCCCACGCCGAATCGCTCGCGGGCGACGATAGCGGCCATGATCGCGTAGGCGAAGGTCATCGACCCAACCTGGTCGGCAAGGCCCCAGGGACCGGTCACAGGTTCGTTCTCGGGGCCACCGGCCTGTGCCACCATGGCGCCGCTCATGCCCTGCGCCACGACATCGAACGAACCGCGGTCACGCCATGGCCCTGCTGGGCCGAATCCGCTATTGGTGGCATAAATGAGCCGCGGATTGAGCGCGTGCACCGCGTCGTAGCCGTAGCCAAGCCGGTCCAGGAAGCCGGGACGGAAATTCTCGGTGAGGATGTCGCTTTCGAGTAACAGCCGATGGACCACTTCCCGCGCACCCTCCATGTACAGGTTGAGGGTAATGCTCCTTTTGCCGCGGTTCAGAGCCTCGAAGTACGAGCAGAAGCCGTCGCCGCCCACGCCAAGCGAACGGCCTGGATCACCATCGCCGGGCATCTCAACCTTCAGAACCTGGGCGCCCATATCGGAAAGCATCACCGTGGCATGCGGGCCATTCTGGTAGCGTGTGAGGTCAAGGACCTTGAGACCGTCGAGCGGACCAGCCATGTTCAGACACCCCGGCATCGATGCGCGTGAAGATAATGGCGAAGGCGGGTGTTCGCCGCAAGCACTGTAGTCCGGCCTGCGGCACCGCTGGGGACTCACGGAGCGCCGCGACTCTGCTATGCAGGCAGCGTGCCCACTACGCCGTTCTGATTGTCCAGCGTAGAAGGCCTTCGCGGCCGGTGCTCCACCAAACGAGGGCCGCGGCGAAGGACGTGCTGAACTCCACCTGCCGGCATTACCCGGCGATTGATAAACCAGAGCCACCTGAGAGGGCGCGGCAGCTTCGTCGGCGCTTACACGCTTCTCAGGGTATGTGGGGTTGGTGGGCGACACCAGATCGTTCGACGACGCGATAGTCCGTCGCGGCGGGACTGGTTCGGAGCTACGATCCCGGACGGCTATCATTTATGCACGGCACCCCCAGATCGCGCGGCACGACGGGTGCCGCTCCGGGTCATGCGGGCCAGATGCCGGAAGGG